>NZ_JBHIQF010000076.1:0-1359 GCF_042196445.1 Bartonella sp. AP11XZML | reverse complement strand
TGTGATTTCTGTTGTGTATCCGCTTTGCTTCTCATAGCAGTGGGTGACGGTTGCGGCTTTCCATGGACCATTGATTTCGCCGCGAAACCCTTGAAGGATGAGAGGTTGATCCGCCATGATTTCGGGGCGTCCTTCTAGAGTTAAGGAACCACTGCCCACAGCACGGCAAAGTCGGTCTGATTCTGATGCAGCAGCAGCTCGTGCTTCCTCCTCACAAGTGTAACAAGTGCGAAGACGCCGCACGGGACCGCTAAACCCTGTCTGATGTTTGACTTGGCATTGCTGCCCTTTTGAGCGATCAAAATAAGAAGCTTCAATGGTGCCATATTGCGTGCGTGGCTCTAGGGTGAATTCCCAGTTAGAACAGTCGTGCTTATGGATGTCGAGTGCTGGTAAATTGTCACCGCTTAGAAATAAAAACTTATTGTCCTTAATCAAAAAACGTGCCCGCATGCGGTCGGCAAGGCGGGTTAAAAAATCAACAGCCGATTGATCTGTACGAATCACATAAGGAAGAGTTTGTTTGGTAAATTGTGGACTGACTTTTGCTTGATAGCCATGGCGTTTGGCCAGTGTCTCAACAATCTCACCAACAGTTTTGTGATCAAAATGCTCACTCACCTGTTCTTTAAGCTCTTTACGCATCGAGGCACTTTTGCCACAAAGGCGCAAGATCTCTCCATCACTGCCACCACAACTGACCACTGACTCCACAACAAAACGCCCCATAAAAGCACTGATGCTGTTCTCATAGCCAAAGATCACCTGTAGCGCACTGTTGCTCTGTGGAACNCTTTGGGGATTATGAAGTGCAAATTCAGGCAGAATAACCGTTAAGCCCCGCGGTAAAAACATACCATATTTGGCAATCTCTGGATTGGCTTCCAATGTAGCTTCTAAATAACCGTTTAGTGCCCCAACTTGGATTCGGTCTCTGAACACTGCCATGGCATGGTGAAAGCAGATAAGATCAAGACTCATATCCTCTAGCTCTACAACAACATGCTTTTCTGGTATCTTCATGGAGTTTGTCCCACCTGATATTGACCTTGTGGTTTTCCGCCATTAAAAAAGGGCAAGAGCGTAATGGAATAGCGGATGCGCTGGGATTGACCAGAGCGACTGATATAGTCATGGTCTTTATTGATCGTGGTGATTACTACGGGTCCATGGAGAAGGACACTATAGGTGGTATCATTGATCCAACGAAGCATCTGGACCGGCTTTGCTCTTCGAATAGTTGTAGTGATAGCATCAATGGCTACACGGTCACCAAATTCTTCTGGAAACCAAACGCCATGAATGGTTTTTGCATCATTGCCATAGCCGGTAAATTGCAAACTGGGTGCCTTGCCAAAA
>NZ_JBHIQF010000075.1:0-97933 GCF_042196445.1 Bartonella sp. AP11XZML | reverse complement strand
CACGGTAAAAAAGAAAGCCTTTTTACAACTGATCTCTGATGAGAATGCAAGCTAACATAACGCGATAGTGTGTGCTATTCATAAACATTCATACGTATTTTAAAAAGCAGCCCCCATTGTAAGCATTTTTTCATTTTAAGAGGAGAAGCCATTGATATAATAGAAGATAAGCATCTTTACATACGATAACCCTTCATCATTATTATTTTTAACAGAACTGTTTTAAACAGTCTGTCTCTCGTCGACATTTATGCTACTTTTTTAACTTACCCAACCCTACCTTGAACCAAGACGAAAAACTGAGAGATAAAAAGTAATATAGAAATGAAATTCTTATACGGCTTGTAATGATGAAAAAAAAATGTGAAAATTCTGATCGGTAATGAGGAGAAAACACCATGATCAAGAGAAGCGTGAAGCTGCTCATCTTAGGCGTGATTGGGCTTGCAAGTTCTGCTGTAAGTTCAGCGGGAAACACTGAAGAAATCTCAAATTCTGAAAGCTCTTTCAATACGATTCAAGAAGCTTCAAACACTCAAGAACCCTTTCAGCCCTTAAAAGCTGGAGACTATGACCAAGCCTATGACTATTACATCCAAGGTTATTATTTAAAAGCTTTTCGTGAAGCACTCCGACGTGCTGAAAAAAATGATCCTTTTGCACAAACTCTTCTTGCCCGAATTTATATGGAAGGATGTGCTGTTCCTATTGACGGTGCGCGTGCTGCTTTATGGTTTGAGCGCGCTGCAAAACAGGGGGAACCCCAAGCACAACTACGCTATGGACTTATGTTGTTCGATGGTAACTTTATAAAACAAAATCAAGAACTTGGTGCGCAATTCATTCAAAAAGCTGTCAAAGCAGGCGTCAAGGAAGCCTATTTTTATTATGGACAACTGCTTCTTTATAAAGCCTCACAGGAAAAACAAGCTCTCCCTGGTGTTTCTTCCCAAAGTCGTGAAAATGAAGCAATAGAGCAAGCCTTAAAATGGTACTTAAAAGGTGCTGCTCTTGGGGATGCTGAAGCGGCTTTTTCTGCTGCAAAAATTCTTTCCTTAGGCACATTAAAACGACCAAAGGATGATCGCAATGCCCGCAAGCTCATGGAAGTAGCAGCTCAAAACAACCACTTAAAAGCTCAACTTCATTTAGCACAATGGCTTGTACAAGGGCGTGGAGGAGAAACAGATTTTCAGCGTGCTTTTCATTTACTTCAAAGAAATGCTATCAACATGGTAGCACCAGCACAGATTTCCCTTGCAAGGCTTTATCGAGATGGCACAGGAACAAAAGGCGATATAATAATGGCAGCGGCATGGTATATGCTCGCAAAGGAGGCAAAAATGCAAGCTCCTGATCTTGAAATAATGCTCCAAGGCATGGATAAGGCACAACTAGAAAAAGCGCACAAAGAAGCAATAAAGCTCCTTCCTGTTTTTTAAAATACTCCTCTCTGCATCAAAAAGATAAAATTTATAGAAATTCCGGGAGATTTTGCTCTCTGTCCAAGTGCTTTAAGCACTAAAAGCAAAAAGGCTGATTCGGATTCAGTATTTTCAAGCTCCCGGAATACCAACGCGAGGACGCTCGCAACCGGCGGGGGGCTTTAAAATGCGAGCCAAAAATCTTGATAATGACATTTTCATTGGTAAAGAAAACGCACTGGTATCATTTGCTTAACAAACAATATCCAATAAGCAAAAGAGCTAGACTATCCCGAAAATTCCGCAAGATCTATTTTTTCATTCTTTTTGCTTGGATGAAAAACACGCCGACTCTCAGTAAAAAGCTATTTTTTATTGCCAAGCCTCCGAAATTACTTTACATATTGAAAGGTGTTTTGGTCGCATACGCAACGACCAATAGGGCTCTAAAAACCCGAAACCTCGTACATAAATTTACCCCGCTTTGCGGGTATCCCGGAATTCCGGGAGATTTTGCTATGTCCAGGTGCTTTAAGCACTAAAAGCAAAATGCTGATTCGAGGTCAGTGTTTTTAGACTCCCGGAATACCAACGCGAGGGCGCTCGCAACCGGCGGGGGCTTTAAAATGCGAGCCAAAAATCTTGATAACGACATTTTCATTGGCAAAAAAATTCGTTTGAGACGAAAAATGCTAAAAATGTCTCAAAAAACATTAGGTCAACATTTAGGTGTTACTTTCCAACAAATCCAGAAATATGAAAACGGCTTAAATCGTGTCAGCGCAGGGCGTTTAAAAGAAATTGCCGATATCTTAAATGTTCCACTTGTCTTTTTCTATGCGGACACCTCAGCAAAACAACAGCTTCCATACCCTCATGATGAAATCGCATCAAGTACAGAGGAATACCTACTGCTCAAAAGATTTAGAGTTCTAACCTCGATAAAACAAAGAGCCATTTTACAATTACTCTCTGATCAAAATGAAGCTTTTAACATCATAATATAGGGCGCTACACTCTCTATTCTTGACTTGCCTCCCACCCCTCAAAGGACAGAAGCCCCTTCCCTATCCAGTTGGGAAACAATCCGTCTTCTCAGAACAGAACTCTTTTAGCTTCCCATTTTATGTGGTTCATTTCACAAAATTATCCCGACAAGCTCCCTCAAATATTCACCACACACTCTCATAAAAACATCACATGTGCAAAATTTGATACCTTATAGCACCACACCTCAAACGATAGTATTTTACAGCAAACAGGATAAGCATTCATACGTATTAAAAAAAGATATCCCTCAAAAAGCAATGCTTGAAAATTTTTTTGATCAATCTGGAATAACACTTAACACATCATTTTATAATAGTGATAGAGGACATGATCTTAACATGCAAACGCAAAAAATTGCTTTTTTATCATAATCACTAAAAGCAGCAGTTTATTAAAATATACGCCACCAGAAGCACTTCAAGCAGCCTTTACAGCTGAAACCATTATTCATTGATTAATTAACCGATTGATTAGATACCGATATGTTGTTAATGTGCTATGCGTAAAGTTGCTCTTATTTCTGGAATAGGAGCTTCGCAAATAAAGAGCAACAATAAGTAAGGGGAATTAAAGATGTTAAAATATTTATTGCTGTCACCGGTTGTGTTGGTAGCTGGTTGCGCATCTGTAGGCAATTATTCATCAAATTATGTTGATCAAAGTCTTACAAAGCGTCAGGCACAATTAGTTGCTAACAAATTTATTAGCGATATCAAGAGACCTCTACCACCAGCTACAACCACACTTCTTATAAAGAAAAATAATACAGCAGACAACTTTACTCCTTTATTTATCAATCTGTTGCGACGGAATGGATATAATGTGATCTATACAGATCAACCTCAAAAGCAACAAAATATGGGTGTAACTTTGAGTTATAGAATAAGATTAAATAGTAGAGTTATAGTGTCTCTTCTTCAGTATAATGTGAACGGAGAACCACGTGCTCATATAAGTACTCAGCCCAAATGAACCCGCTATTTAATGTAAACATTCTCTATATTTTACACGTAAAGACTTAAAAGTTCTTGCGAAAGGCAAAGAGATTTGCACCTCAATAAAAAACCTCATTTTTAGCCAGAGTGGATAAATTTTATTATAGATTGTGACAATACAAAATAGTGTAAATTATAGCTTTGAGATTTAAGAAAAGAAGAATACTAAAAATAATGAAAATGCCCCACACCCTAGTGAATTGTTACGCGAAGATGTAAATGCAAAACTTGGACTATCTGTGATTGAAGCAGCTGAAGAGTTTTCTATATCCCGTGTAGCATTTTCTAGGGTCTTGGTAAAAATCCTTATAACGACATTTTTAGTGGCACATTCATTGGCAAAAAAAATTCGTTTGAGACGAAAAATGCTAAAGATGTCTCAAAAAACATTAGGTCAACATTTAGGTGTTACTTTCCAACAAATCCAGAAATATGAAAACGGCTTAAATCGTGTCAGTGCAGGGCGTTTAAAAGAGATTTCCGATATCCTAAATGTTCCACTTGTCTTTTTCTATGCGGATATCGTCACAAAACAACAACCCCCATACCCTCATGATGAAATCGCATCAAGTACAGAAGAATACCTACTGCTCAAAAGATTTAGAGTTCTAACCTCGATAAAACAAAGAGCCCTTTTACAGCTGATCTCTGATGAAAATACAAACGAACACCCTGCGATAGCACACACCACGCTCTATCCCATGAGACACTCATAACAAACTCCGTATTCAAATATTTATCACATATTCTTATAAGAATACCTCATGGTTTTACGGAACTTATATCATTGCCATCAATTATATCATTGCCATCAATGATGATATTTTACGACACAACGGGATAAATTCCCCCAAAAATTCTAAAAAATTTTTGTGCAAATTTTTAAAAAGCTTGCGTCTGAGCGCTTTTTATGGTCTTGCAAAGAACTGAAAAACAAAAATACATCAAGGTCCTTTTTTACTTAAGCTTTTCTCTTTGCAAAAAGCAGGAGAAAGCCCATAAAGAGCACACAGGACCATGAGAGAGCCGCAAGGTTAATCAAAGGGATTTTAGCCCGAAAATAACAAAAGAGCTTGACCGTTAAAGGCAGCAAAGAAAAGCGCCATAAAGACAACAAGAGAGTTCTTTTTGCAAGAATAGAATTGGATAGAAACGATGAAAATTAATGGCAATGAAATTCGCCCTGGTAATGTGATCGAACATCAAGGAAGCTTATGGGTTGCTGTTAAATGCAACGCTGTAAAACCAGGAAAAGGTGGTGCATTTAACCAAGTTGAAATGAAAAATTTGATTGATGGTACAAAACTTAATGAGCGATTTCGCGCTGCTGAGACAGTTGAACGCGTGCGCCTTGAACAAAAAGATTTCACATTTCTTTATCAACAAGGGGATGCTTTGGTCTTTATGGATTCAGAATCTTATGAACAACTAGAACTTCAAAAGGATTTTGTTGGTGAACGTGCTGCTTTTCTCCAAGATGGGATGACAGTCACAGTTGAACTTTATCAAGAAAAGCCTATTGGCATCTCACTTCCTGATCAAGTTGCTGTCACGATTGCAGAAGCCGATCCTGCCATCAAAGGACAAACGGTTACCTCCTCTTATAAACCCGCCATTCTTGAAAACGGGATTCGGATTCTTGTTCCCCCCTTTATGAATGCTGGTGAACGTATCATTGTAGACACCAATGAGTTGATTTATTTGCGTCGCGCAAATGAAAAAGATAAATAAAGGAATAAAAAATGGCCCATTCTGCAGTCATGAATGTCATGGTGCAAGCTGCAATGAAAGCAGGACGCTCGTTGGTACGTGATTACGGTGAAGTGCAAAATTTGCAAGTGTCTTTGAAAGGACCAGCAGATTATGTCAGCCAAGCAGATCGCAAAGCGGAAAAAATTATTTTCAATGAACTAAGCAAGGCGCGCCCCAAATTTGGTTTTCTGATGGAAGAGTCTGAAGAAATTATTGGAGAAGATTCACAACACCGTTTTATTGTTGACCCTTTAGATGGTACTACAAATTTTCTCCATGGCATTCCTTTTTTTGCTGTTTCCATTGCCTTAGAAAGCCAAGGAAAAATCGTTGGTGGTGTCATTTACAATCCCGTGAGTGATGAACTCTTTACCGCAGAACGCGGGTGTGGTGCTTTTTTCAATGACCGCCGCTGTCGCGTTTCTGCTCGACGCAGACTAGAAGATTGTGTCATTGCCACAGGAATGCCTCATTTTGGTCGCCCAAATCATGGAACCTACCTTATTGAATTACGTAATGTGATGGCAGAGGTTGCCGGACTTCGCCGTTTTGGTGCAGCTTCTCTTGATTTAGCTTATGTGGCTGCTGGAAGAACCGATGGCTTTTGGGAAGATAACCTGCAAATTTGGGATATGGCTGCTGGAATATTGATGGTTCGTGAAGCCGGTGGTTTTGTCACCGATAAAGAAGGCGGCAACAATATATTTCGCAAAAAAAATATCATTGCCGGCAATGAACACATTCGCCTAAAATTAGAAAGAGTTCTCAAAAAAGGCATTTAAGCCTAAAAAAATCCAGCAGATGACCTCAGCCAAGCAGATCGCAAAGCGGAAAAAATTATTTTCAATGAATTAAGCAAAGCGCACCCCAAATTTGGTTTTCTGATGGAAGAGTCAGAAGAAATCATTGGAGAAGATTCACAACACCGTTTTATTGTTGACCCTTTGAGATGGCACTACAAATTTTCTCCATGGCATTCCTTTTTTTGCTGTTTCCATTGCCTTAGAAAGCCAAGGAAAAATCGTTGGTGGTGTCATTTACAATCCCGTGAGTGATGAACTCTTCACCGCAGAACGCGGGTATGGTGCTTTTTTCAATAACCGACGCTGTCGTGTTTCTGCTCGACGCAGACTGGAAGATTGTGTCATTGCTACAAGCATGCCTCATTTTGGTCGTCCAAATCATGGAGCCTATCTTATTGAATTACGCAATATAATGATGGAAGTTGCCAAACTTCGCCGTTTTGGTGCTGCTGCTCTCGAATTTAGCTTATGTCGCCGCAGAAAAAACCGATGGTTTTTGGGGAGATAACCTGCACATTTTTGATAAAACTACCAGCATACTGATGCTTCGCGAAGCCGGTGTTTTTGTCACTGATAAAGAAGGCGGTAGCGATATATTCCGCAAAAAAAAATATCATCACAACAAAACGCCCCAAGAAGCAAAAACGACATCAGAAGCCAACATCCTCCCCTACTTCTCTTAAGAAATCACCGCCTACACAGCAAAAAAGATTGACTATAATTTAAAATATCCCCTCTCTGCTAAGGGCTATCACATATGCCTCTCATAGTTTTCACCTCTACATGACAACAGAAATTTTAGCAAATCCATTGATTTATACAGCCATTCCCCCCTTCATTTAACCATTATCTCAGATAGTCTATGAAATACTCTCGAGATTTATAGTAACAAAAATCTTTGTTTTCCAAAATTGCTTTCTGCATTTCACTTGCAAGCTGCTCTTTATCTTTTTCAATAGCCTCTTTCAGCGCCTTTACCTTCTTATCCCCAAAGATAACTTTTAATTTGTCTTTTAACTTTTTTTCCTCAACAAGCTTCTCCCAAAAGATCAATCGGTTATCGCATTTCTCATTTGATGATTTCATCCACTCTTTAACGCCTAATTTGTAAGCTTCTTCAAATGTTGGATTCCCTTCAACAATGGAAAGATTTTTTGCTCTATTTGTGTCATTCTCTTTACAAGTATTGATTGCATCTCTAACTGTGACAGAATGGCAACCATTATCAAAGGCAACATAGCCTTTTTTTACTGTTTTAATAAGCTTCTTATAGTAAATGAAAGTTTCTCTTGCCGCCTTATAATCACTGGAAATATCACACAACAACAACAACACATTCTTTTTACAATATAATAATAAAGTACACTCACCAGACCAAGATTCCGAAAGCTTTAGCATTTTCTCTATCTCTTTGTGTTCTATACTTATAGATATGTTGTCCCACAAAGTATCTGTAAATTTTTTCTTTTCATCCTCCCCTGTAAAGTTTTCCTTTTGGTGCTGTTTGCATTCAGCTGTAATCATATCATCAAGAACATATAACCACCAATGAAGTAATAACATCGTAGGTTGACTCCGTTTTTTTTTCGTAAGAGGATCTACAAACTTTTGCAGAGTTATTCCATTCTTTCTCATTAATCGCACTGCTTTTACAAAAAATTTCCTAAAATACGAGGTATCCAAGAGACTACATATTTTTTTGTAATGTTCATAAGTAAGTTTTTTTCCAAGTGCTTGCTTGTACAATAAACGCACTTTGTGATCCCCTCGAACACAAATATCCTTTACCAATGGAAGCCGATCTCCACTGAATTTCATATCTTCCCTAGGATTTTTTATCCCCAGTACGTCTCTTTCCCATAGCCTTACTCCCTCATCCCATTGTTTCAACCATTCCTGCGATACTTTTTGAGTTTTTGCAAAAAGCCTTTGTTCTCCTTGAGCAATAATATCTTGATATCCAGCGCACTCTTGCTCTTTTCGCTCAAGTTGGTCAGTCAATTGAAGACACTTCTGTTCCCATTGTGCAATAATATCTTGATGTCCAGCGCAATCTTGCTCTTTTCGCTCAAGTTGGTCAGTCAATTGAAGACACTTCTGTTCCCATTGTGCAATAATATCTTGATATCCAGCGCACTCTTGCTCTTTTTGCTCAAGTTGTTTAGTTAAATGCTTGTTCTGATAAATTGCCAATGCAAGCATTAAGCTTCCCCCACAACACACTATCATTGCCAAACCGAACAAAAAATCCACTGAGTATCCCAAATACCACCACTTCCCCATCCATATGATGCACAAAATCATAACGCCGAATCTTCCGCTCCCACATTTTTTCCCCCATTTCCAAATGACCTTAATTGTAGCTATTATGAAAGCTATTGCCAATTTTATGTCTTCTTCCATTCTTGCTCTCTTTTATTCCCACCAATATTTAACGCAGCTCTTTTATCGATCCCTCGATATTGTATCATTGTGTGTACATCTGATTTGAAAATCACTACATATTATATTTTAATAAAAACAATACACAAAATATAGATATTTTTGTTTGTAAAATAAAACAATTTGTATTTAATAATGCCGTTTTAATGATTTATGTACTTTAAAGAAAAGCCTTATAAGCCCTCAAAATGCATGATCCATGAAATATTGATTTTCAAAGTAATAAAAACCTTAACTCAACCAAACAGCAAAACAAACTGCGTGCTTTGTTCGCACTGTTTTATAACATCAATAAAAAGCGCCTCTCTGCTCATTTATCGGCTCTTTTTTAGTAAAGCGACATCATCATACACTTTCCTAATCCCCTCAATATTACTACAGCCCCTAAAACTTGGGACGCTTCATGAAGAGGATTTATTCTTTCTTTAAGTATTTTTACTTCACGCGAGCTCTCTCTGCTTGCAGCATGCAAGAGACATGGTTTTGACTAATGCAACATAACCAAATTTGAAACGAGAAATTCCATGTAAGATCTCTCATGAAAAACAATGTGTTATCCTTATAAATCAACGTGAAGATACTGTTATAAAGAGAGCTCTCCCCTTAATTATTCATAGAGATTAACGTGGCATCGTTTTACATTCTATACACAGAAGTATTTTTATAAAAATGCTTCATCTTGCGCAGAAAAAAGAACAGCCCGTTAAAAAAGAAAAGCATCTCAATGCTTGCCTTTCTTTTTTCCATGAGAGTTTCAAATTGATAAGCCTGTTTGAAAAGAGTACTGTTTATGGCCTTCAAAATACTACTCTTGTATCAAGATCACTTACTCAGATGAAAATTGCAGTTGAGCCAAATGCGCATAAACATTATTTTTTATAATGAGTTGTGTGTTCCTCCTTCCACAAAAGCGCCTTTATCTATCACGAAAATACGATTAGCTTTTAAAATTGTTGCCAAACGATGTGCAATGACCAGGATTTAGGAATTTGCATCAATCCTTCTAAAGTATCTTGCACCAACTTTTCACTGTTTGCATCTAAAGCAAATGTTACTTCATCAAATAGCAACATTTTGATTTATAATAATAATTCATTGTTTTATATGTTGAATGAGAATTCTGAATATCATAGGATTCTCTCATTTCAAATCTGTTCCATGTTGAATCAACCAAAACTATGTTTCTTGCATGTCCCAAGCGGGGAAAACCCGCGTGAATAAAAAAACTATTAAGAAAGGACTTAAAATGCCTCTCATGAATCGTCTCAAATGCTAAAGGCTGTAGCAACATCCACGAGTTGGCAAATATAATGATGGTGCCGGCTTGCAGTAAGAGGGCTGCATTTCTTAAAATCGCGCGTGCAATACCAATGCGTTGTTTTTGCCCCCCAGAAAGCATAGTACCACGTTCTTCTACTTGCGTATCAAAAACGTTTGGTAAAGCTTGAATAAATTCAAATACATTGGCAGCTTTAGAAGCGGCAAAAATTTCCTCTCCATGGGTATGTTCAGTTCCAAAAAAAGAAGAAAAGTTTGCAATTATTTTATTTCAAGTCTTTATACTCTAGGGAAGAAAGGATTTATGCGTATATTTCAAAATGATTTTTGAATTTAAAAAACGCAACCACAATTATTTATAGACCCATCTGTTTATGTCGGATGCGTTTTTGAATTAATATTTAAAGTGCACTCTTTGATAGGATCAAAAACTCATCGTTTGCAATCGTTTTGTTTAAAACCCTTGTACCCCATAAAAAGGAGGCTTTTACATGCCAATATTACCAAAACGATTTTTGAACTTAGAAAGACGACCGCCACGGTCTACAAGTGTTTGGGACCCACCTGTCCATGCTGGATGCGTTCTTGGGTCAATATCTAGATTAAGGGTATCACCTTCTTTTCCCCAAGTGGAACGCGTCGTATATTGGGTTCCATCCGTCATTACAACGGTAATTTTGTGATAGTTGGGATGAATATTCGCTTTCATGCGTCAAACCTTTTGCGTTTATAGAATGAAAGAACACTTGCTCGTTTTTTTAAGTGCGCTTCCTTTGTCTTTTTGATACACTGATTTAAAGTATTTATTCCTATAGCCGAGCACGCATCAAAAAACAAGTGTTCAAGATACATCATTGTATCAAGTGTTACAAATCCAATACAGTGAGAAAAATTTTATGACATTACGTTCTCGTTCAGAAAAATCGACAAAGTCTTCCCCTAAGAAATCTTCATTCTCTTCGCTTGCAATTTTTGTTCCTTATCTTTTGCGCTATCGTTGGTTGTTTATCTTTGCTTTTCTAGCGTTATCTCTTGCTGCTCTAGTCACATTAGCTTTGCCTGTGGCTATCCGCCAAATGTTTGATCATGGGTTTTCTACTTCAAGCCATGGACATATCAATTTTTACTTTGGAATTTTGTTTATCTTAGCCTTGTTTCTCGCATTTGCTTCAGCAGCCCGTTATTATTGTGTTATCACCTTAGGAGAACGGATTGTTGCCGATTTACGGCGTGATGTGTTTGTCCATATTATGAAACTTTCTCCTGCTTTTTTTGATCGGTCACATTCAGGAGAGATTGTTTCAAGGCTTCTAACAGATACCACACAAATAAAATTAGCTGTGGGCTCTACCGCCTCTACCGCTTTGCGTCAGCTGATTATCGTGATCGGAGCCGTCGTGATGATGGTGATCACCAATGCTAAATTGTCTTTGTTGGTTTTAGCGGCTATTCCTGTTGTGGCCATTCCCTTGGTCGTCTTTGGACGTAAAGTTCGCTCTCGTACCCGCGCGGCGCAAGATCGTCTCGCAGATGCCAATGCTGTTGCTACAGAGCAGGTAAGTGCTATTCGCACTGTGCAAGCTTTTACCGCTGAAAAACTCGTTACAATACGTTTTTCACAATTGATAGAACGTGCTTTTCAAACAGCACGTGCTTCTGTAATCTTGCGCTCCTTTTTTACGGGGTTTGCAATTTTTTTGGTTTTTAGCAGTGTGGTTGCTGTTTTATGGATTGGATCGCGTGATGTTTTGAATGGAACGATGACAGGAGGGACATTAGGGCAATTTGTCCTTTATGCGGTTTTTGGAGCTTCTACTTTTGCGCAATTATCGGAACTGGGAGCAGAATTAATCCAAGCAGCAGGCGCTGCTGAACGGCTTGCCGAATTGTTACAAGAACAACCTACTATTGTAGCTCCTAAAAATGCTTTATCATTAGAGCAACCTGTTCGAGGTGAACTTGTTTTTGATCAGGTTGATTTTACCTATCCTTCTAGACCACAAGAGAAGGTTTTACGCTCGCTTTCATTTTCTGTAAAAGCAGGCGAAACGGTTGCTTTTGTTGGGGCTTCCGGAGCAGGAAAAAGCAGCATTTTTTCTTTGATCCTTCGTTTTTATGATCCGACAAATGGAACAATTCGGTTGGATGGCATAGAAATTAATCGCCTTTCTTTACAAGATTTACGCAGTGCAATTTCCTATGTTCCACAAGATGTTGCTATTTTTGATGGAACATTGCGTGATAATATTATTTTTGGAACTGAAAATACCCATGAAGAAGAAATCCTTGCTGCTGCTAAAGCGGCTAATGCACTTGAATTTATTCAAGCTTTACCAGATGGCTTGGATACGCAAGTAGGAGAACGCGGTACCATGCTTTCTGGGGGACAAAAACAACGCATTGGTATTGCGCGGGCAATTTTAAGAAATGCACCCCTGTTGCTGCTTGATGAAGCAACATCTGCTTTAGATGCAAACAGTGAAAAGTTGGTGCAAGACGCCTTAGAAGGGTTGATGCAAAACCGCACAACCTTGGTCATTGCACATCGTTTGGCAACAATTTTAAAAGCAGATCGCATTCTTGTTATGGATAAAGGCGCCCTTGTGGAAGAAGGAACCCATGCCGAACTTGTGGCAAAAAATGGCGTTTATGCTTACCTCGCAAAATTGCAATTTTCACCCGAATAAGTAATCTTGATACAAGAGCAATATCTTTAAGGGCATAAACAGCACTTTTTTCAGACAGGCTTATCAATTTAAATCTCTCATGGAAAAAAGAAAAGCAAGCATTGAGATGTTTTTCTTTTTTAACGGGTTGTTCTTTTTTCTGCGCAAGATGGAGTATTTTTATAAAGACACTTCTGTGTACAGAATATAAAATAATACCCAGTTAAATCGCTATGAGCTATTAAGATGTGCAAAGAGTTCTCTTCATAACAGCACTGTCACGTTGATTTATAAGGATAATTCATTGTTTTTCATGAAAGATCATGAATACCATAGGATTTTCTCATGTCAAACCCTCATAGTGAGTCAAACAAAATCGCTTGGCTTGCTCATCACAAGCAGAGTTGGCGTGTGAAGTAAAACGGTACAAGAAAGGAATAAAATACCTCTCTTGCCCCTTTACGTTCTAAGGGCTGTCAAAACATTGGGGCGCTGACAAAAGAGTATACGCTGGCAAAGAGTATAATGGTGCTCGCTTGCTGAAACCCTTATGCGGCTCACTTGATAGGCTCTAGGGACACAAGCACTACCCTAAAGACTGACCACACTCTTTAAAAAAACTGAATATGAAAATTTTTCATGCCCTCTCTCACCGCTCTAAACAATAGTGTTTACCGAAAATCATGACAAATTGTAATTCACAAATACGCTTCTCTATTGCAAGAGTATCCTTTTATTCTCTTTCAAAAACACGAACACTTTTTGAATATTGTTTACAGATCCGTCTTATTGAAAAAGAGCAAAGACTTTTTTAGCACTTTTGGGCTTCTTATAACTTTTGTGTGAGAGCACATGAGAAACAGCGTTTATAATAAACTGGCTTTTGGCAAAATCGTAAAATTTTATCAAATTTATTGTTTGTAAATATCACCATGACCACTGTTCTGCTCTTGCAGACACCGCAACCTCAAAACACCGTTCTCTTTGCTCATAAATTGTCTCTCCAGCTCTCTCTTTCAGGCATAGCCCATAAAAATAAGGATAGAGTACTTCGATTGAACACCATCTTCTCACCCCCTGCCCCATATATTTTACAGCTCTCAATTTTATAGCATCCCCTGTCGTGCTTTAAGAAGGCATTTTAACGATGATAAGAACATATACAAAGAAGATATATCTTTAGGGTATTTATGTTTAAAAGCTTGCACTAAATCATAATTTTTTTGTATAGCGAGCCAAGCATATGCAGAACTGACACCCTAACCATTTCAAACCATTCAGCTGTTTCAGTACCAGATAAGCCAAGTTCTACGATTATAGCTTCAACCACGAATTCACCGAAGTGCAGAGGATTTTCATCATTTTTTAGCACTCCCTCTTCAGTGATCCTCTAGATAATTAACTCATTCAGCATCTATACCAGCAAAGCGAAATATTATGTGCTAATTTTCCTTTACAGTCATTAACCAAGAACCCTCAAAATAACCTTTTAGTGAATAGAGATAAAAGGATGAGTCATTCAAAATCATTTGTTGATATAGCTATATCAAGAGCATCTAAAATACGCCTTAGTTGCTAAGTATAGGCGATTTTCCCCCTTTTATCGTATCTGCTTGTAGAAGACTTGAAACCCTTTATGTTTAAATCAAAAAATCATAATTGGATTATATTGCATAAAGATGCTTTTTCTCATTTTTCCATTTAACACACGATAAGTTACCATTTAGGCACGATGAGAAGCTTGCCCCTTATATCATGATTTCAGAACCGCATGAGAAAAACAAAATAAGCCGTTTTGCTGTCTTAAGGTTAAGGATGCCGTTAGGCGCAACTTGTAAAGGGTTGCCTTGAGGCTTAAGGACCCAAAGCTTGTTAGTCCCTTCATTAAAGCGGATCTGATGTCATTATTTTGGAGAGCGATTATTAAGAATTTGAGAGGCAGACAGCCTCTCATTTTTATTTGTATGCAAACGAATTGCACTCTATTTATTCAGGGAGAATAAGAACATACCCAGGAGGTGCTAAACGGAACAAGAGAGCGTCGTAACCCCACATAGCATACATGCAGCAAATAGAAAAAACGCCTTCACCAATTGCTAAGATTAATGTGAGCGATATACCGGCTTCATCTGCTGTTGCTTCGCGGCGTTGTAAGTAGTATCCGACAAAAAAGAAAAAGCACGCTAATCCACTCGCACCCGAAAAGAAGCTTAGTATGGCATGAACCGGTCCACGTATGTTGAACAGGATAAGAAAAATTGTGAAAGTAAATACTGTAAAGATCCCTTCGAATACCCCACGCACCATATTGCACAATTTTCGCATCATAATTGCAGAAAAGCTCTGTTCTGCGTATCGATTTTTTCTTTTGATGCTTGTATTCTTAGAAGATATACTGTTATTTTTAGAAGATATACCGTCCACAACTCCCCCCGTTTTAAGCCAAGATGCTATGAAGTTAGACATTTGTAATTATATCATCAAAAAATACAAGAAAAATTTATCCATTTTAACGAAAAAATAGGTGTTTTATTGAGGTGCAAATCTATTTTCTTTCGCAAGAGTTATTCAATTCGTTCGCCAATAGAAAAACTACCCCCATTGAAGAGGAAGCTATCCTGACGCAGAAAAGCTTCATAAGCTGTATTCTAATCCGCTCAGAAATCGCAACTCTCTAATCTACCCGCTTAATCCACCTTTAAAACTGCAATCAAATAAATTCTGCTGATGACAAGTAATGATAACATGAAAAAGAAAAAATATCACAATATCAAACTCTTCAATACAGTATGAGCTTTATGATTTTCACGCAAAAAGCAAGTGCCCACCCATGAACGACACCATACTAAAGTGCTGTGCACTCACAAATTTCCTAGCATTATTTCCCCTTCTCGAAAGTGCACCTCTCCCGCAATCTTATCTCTCGATAGCACCCATTAAAGACTTTTAAAAGGTCCAAGGAAAAAACTCTCTGAGAAAGCTTTCAAGCCTAAAATGCCCCCACCATTCTTATCATGATGAGGGCACCTAAAATCACGCAGAAACATGCAAAATCTCCCCGCATTTAAGAACAGGGCTTGTGCTTCAATCGCACGCTTTTTCTTGTTCTTTTGTCCATTGTCCCAAAGCCGCAAGATGGTTCATCCGAGAGCGATGACGAAATGCCTTCTGTGCAACAGCAATATTTTCATCTTTTCCTGCCCATGCTTTTAAGGCAGCTGCTTGCAGTGCTCGTCCATAGGAAAAGGTCAATTTCCAAGGCAATACGCCCAAAGAATTCATAGCAGATAAATGCGCCGTTGCTTCCTGATCAGACTGCCCTCCAGAAAGAAAAGCAATTCCGGGAACAGCGGCAGGAACAGTCTGTTTAAGCACTTGGACGGTCTTTTCAGCAACTTCTTCAACACTAGCCTTGCGAGCATCCTTTCCATCAATCACCATATTGGGCTTTAAAATCATCCCCTCCAAAAGAACACGAGCTTCAAACAATTCTTTAAAGACAGCCTGCAAAACAGTGCGTGTCACCTCAAAGCAGCGTGTAATTGAATGCCCACACGATGATCCATCCATCAACACTTCCGGCTCAACAATGGGCACAATATTGAACTCCTGACATAAGGCAGCATAGCGTGCAAGAGCTTGTGCATTTTGTCTTATGGCGCCTCTTGTTGGCAAAGTGTATTCATCAATAGCAATTACCGCACGCCATTTAGCAAAACGTGCTCCCAAAGCATAATAATCTTTTAGCCGCTCACGAAGACCATCCAACCCTTCGGTAATTGTTTCTTGGGGAAAAGCAGCCAAGGGCTTTGCACCGGTATCAACTTTAATCCCTGGCAAAGCGCCTGAATCCCGAATAAGATCCGTCAACATTTTCCCAGTTGATGCTTTTTGCCGAATGGTTTCATCAAATAAAATAACCCCAGAGATGGCGTTTTCCATCGCTTCTTTTGTACTAAAAAGCATTTCACGATAAGCACGGCGCTTATCTTCATTGGATTCAACACCAATGCTTTCAAAACGCTTTCCAATGGTCGCCGTACTTTCATCTGCCGCCAAAATACCTTTACCCGCATGCACCAAAGCAAGTGCAATATCTTCAAGCCGTTCATTCATAAAAAATTCCTCTTTATTTTGTCTTAATTTCTAAAAATGCGCAACACTATCAAAACACTCTACACGACCGTATAGTTTTTCTTTAACCTTCCCCTCCAAAGAAGCCCTTTAAGCCTGCATAAGGGCAAGAATACCAGGAAGAACCTTACCTTCCATCCATTCCAAAAAAGCTCCTCCAGCAGTCGAAAGATAAGTAAAATCATTGGCAACACCGGCATGATTAAGGGCAAAAACCGTATCGCCCCCTCCCGCAATTGAAACCAACTTTCCCGTCAAACTACGTTCTGCTACATGGCGTGCCACGGCAATTGTTCCCTTATCAAAAGGAGACATCTCAAAAACACCAAGGGGTCCATTCCACACAAGAGTAGCAGCTTCATCTATCGCAGCATTGATATGCGCAATAGAGCGCGTCCCAATATCCAATATCATGCCATCTTGTGGAATATCTTCAATGTCATAAAGACGATGCGGTGCATCTTTTTCAAAACGAAATCCAACGACAGCATCCTGAGGGAGCAAAAGCGTACAGTGACACTCTTGCGCTTTTTTAATGATTTTTTTTATCGTTTCCATCAATGCATGTTCACACAGTGATTTCCCTACATGGATACCTTGCGCAGCTAAAAAACTGTTAGCCATCCCCCCACCAATAACCAAGGAGTCAACTTTTTCCACCAAATGATTGAGCACAAAAAGCTTACTAGAAACCTTTGCTCCTCCCACAAGAGCAACCACAGGACGTGCTGGATTGCCAAGTCCTTTTTCTAATGCCTGCAATTCACCTTGCAAAGAGCGTCCTGCATAAGAAGGCAACAAATGCGTTATTCCCTCCACCGAAGCATGGGCACGATGAGAAACTGAAAAAGCATCATTAACATAGAGATCTCCATTATGAGCCAAAGCTTCTGCAAAAGAACAATCATTCTTTTCTTCACCAGCATAAAAACGAACATTTTCAAGCAGTAAAACACCACCATTTTGTAATGACTCAACTGCAACCTGCACCGCCGAACCGATACAGTCAGGAGCAAAAGCAACCGGCTGATTAATGATCTTTTCCAGCACTTGCACAACAGGACGGAGTGAAAACTCTTGCTCTACCTTTCCTTTGGGGCGACCACAATGAGAAAGCAGAATAAGTTTAGCACCACGCTTTTGCAGCTCAACGAGTGTCTCTTTATGTCGTACAAGACGCGTCTCATCGCATACCTTACCTTGCGCCATAGGAACATTAAAATCTACGCGCACCAGAACACGTTTACCCAAAACATCAACATCATCAAGTGTACGAAACCCCATCACTGCTTCCTCTTCACTTTCCATTGTTTCAAATAAAAACGCATCCAACAACCCTGCCCACTTTTCTTTCCACTTATCCCCCTCTTTGCTTTTACAAGAGATCCACGACAGCCTATCTCTCACCCTTTGCTTAATAAAAATCCAAAGCTTTTATCGTCAAATGTACAAAAGCTCACCATTGCTCTTAATCTTCATATTCCATTGTGGCAAACAAATGCATTGGCTCAACTTGATCTCTATTAAAGCTTCCTTTTACTTCTAGGAAAAAGAGTTTACATCTCCTGTTTTCTAACGTTTTCTCAAAGGGTACCTCGTTCAGATCTTACTTTTTCAAAGTTTACTCTTTCATGCATCTTTTAAAAGCACGTATTGACACAGTATTAAAACAAAACACATCATCAATTTTTCAATAGCCTCTTCTCTCTAGCGCATGAGAACAACAGCCTCTATCTGTTTTTCTCAAAATTGCACAAAAATGAGACTTTTCCCTATAAAAAGAGGACCCTGAGGTCCTCTTATATTGTCTTAGCAAAAGCCACTGCCGTATCACTCATACGGTTAGAAAAGCCCCATTCATTATCATACCAAACCAGAACGCGACAGAGCTTACCATCAATCACTTTGGTTTGATCATTGTGGAAAATAGCTGAATGAGGATTATGATTAAAATCACAACTCACGAGTTTCTCTTCTGTAGTGTCCAAAACGCCCTTCAAAGAACCTTGTGCAGCAGTAGCAATAGCTGTATTAATTTCTTCGATTGTCGTGGAACGCTTAGCGATAAATGTCAAATCAACCACAGAAACATTAGGGGTCGGAACACGAATCGATACACCATCAAGCAATCCCTTTAATTCTGGCAAGACCAATCCCACAGCTTTTGCCGCTCCTGTTGAGGTAGGAATCATAGAAAGAGCTGCCGCACGTGCACGATAAAGGTCCCGATGCATTGTATCCAATACAGGTTGATCACCCGTATAAGAATGGATTGTTGTCATAAAGCCCTTTTCAATGCCGACCGTGTTGTGTAAAACTTGTGCAACAGGCGCCAAACAATTGGTTGTACAAGAAGCATTTGAAACAACGCGATGCTCGCTGCTTAAAGATTGATGATTAACCCCATAGACGACCGTAAGATCTGCTCCTTCAGAAGGCGCAGAAATAAGAACACGCTTTGCCCCCGCATCTAAATGAGCACTTGCTTTATCACGTGCCGTAAAAATACCCGTACATTCCAAAGCAATATCGATATCCAAATCTTTCCAAGGCAATTGAGCAGGATCACGCTCTGCGCATACCTTTATTAAACCACCTCCCACATCAATAGCATCCCCTACCACCTTAATGATCCCAGGAAAACGCCCATGAACTGAATCATAGCGTAATAAATGGGCATTTGTTTCCACCGATCCCAAATCATTAATTGCAACCACTTCAACATCTTGTCGTCCACTTTCCACAAGTGCACGTAAAATATTGCGACCAATACGACCAAACCCATTAATTGCAACACGAACTGTCATTTCACATGTTTCCTCATCAATTTTTAAAAGCACAACATTTAAAACACAATAAATGGGTATTTCACCAATCCAAAATCATTAATTCCCACAATGTCAATATCTTGATCACTCACTCACTTATCCACAACAATGCACAAGATCATCCACAACACTGCACAGAATATGATGCCCTAAAACCACCCCATTCATGACAACACAAGCTGTCACTTTGTCTTTTCCTCTTTGATCTTTTCCAGCTCTTTTTCAACGGTAGCAACAACATTTTCCCAAGTAATACCAAAATGCGCATAAAGGGCATCAATTGTTCCACTTGCCCCAAAGCCCTCCATACCAATAAACACACCATCACAGCCAATAAAACGGTCCCATCCTTGGGCGACAGCAGCCTCAATGGCAACTTTAATCGGTGCATCTCCAATGAGAGCACGCTGATAGGAGAGAGATTGTTGAGAAAAAAGTTCAAAACAAGGCACAGAAACCACACGCGTTGGGATGCCTTTTTCTTCTAACACCGCATGTGCTTCCACTGCAATTTGCAATTCTGAACCAGAAGCAAACAGCGTCACTTGTGCATCATCGCTAGCTGTTAGAAATTCATAAGCACCAAGCATACAGAGATTTTCTTCTTCATACTCTTGACGCAAAAGCGGTAGATTTTGTCGACTTAAAGCCAAGGTAGAAGGCGTCCCGCATGCTTTCAAAGCCAATTGCCAACACTCGACTGTCTCCATAGCATCTGCAGGACGGAACACAAAATGATTAGGCATTGCACGCAGGCAAGCCAAATGCTCTACGGGTTGATGGGTCGGACCATCCTCACCAAGACCAATAGAATCATGAGTCATGACATAAATCACCCGCAACCCCATGAGAGAAGACAAACGCATAGCAGGACGCATATAATCAGAAAAGCATAAAAAGGTTCCCCCATAAGGAATAAAGCCGCCATAAAGGGCAAGACCATTCATCACAGCTCCCATTGCATGTTCACGAATTCCATAATGCAGATAGCGCCCTGAAAAATCTTCAGCAGAGATACTTTTCATCTGGCTACTTTTTGTATTATTAGATCCGGTTAAATCAGCCGAACCACCAATAGTCTCAACAACGACTTCATTGATCACTTCAAGAGCCATTTCCGAAGCTTTACGCGTAGCAACAACGGGGCGCTCTTCAACCAATTTCTGTTTATAAGTATCAATAGCGCCATCAAATCCGCCCACGAGATCGCCCCGCATCAATCTTTCAAACTCCACACGCTCTGAGACAGGAAGATCAGCAAATTTTTCTTCCCATTTTTGGCGTTTTTTAGCAGCATTGAGACTAGCCAAGCGCCAATTATCGAGAATATCGGCTGGAATAACGAAAGGCTCAGCATCCCACCCTAACGCGATACGGGTTTCAGTGATTTCTCGTGCGCCCAAAGGGGCTCCGTGAACTTTATTGGTACCCGCTTTATTGGGTGCTCCAAAGCCAATTGTTGTTTTACAAGCGATCAAAGTTGGTTTATCGGAATTTTGTGCCGCCTCAATAGCCCGCGCAATTGCTGCTTGATCATGCCCATTGACTTTATGTGTCTCCCAACCAGATGCCTTAAAACGCGCAATCTGATCTGTACTGTCAGCAAGGGAAATCTCTCCATCGATAGAAATATTATTATCGTCCCACAACACAATAAGCTTATTGAGTTTCAAATGACCAGCAAGGGAAAGTGCTTCTTGAGATATCCCTTCCATAAGGCATCCATCGCCCACCAACGCATAAGTGTAATGGTTGATAAGATCACCAAAACGAGCATTTTGCAAACGCTCTCCAAGAGCCATCCCCACAGCATTAGCCAACCCTTGTCCAAGAGGACCAGTCGTTGTTTCGATTCCTGCCACATGCCCATATTCTGGATGTCCAGCAAGCTTTGCTCCTAATTGGCGAAAATTTTTGAGATCTTCAATGCCAATATCTTCATAACCAGAAAGATACAAGAGAGCATAAAGCAACATAGACCCATGTCCTGCTGATAACACAAAACGATCACGGTTAGGCCAGCGAGGTTTTTTGGGGTCATGAGCAAGGAATCTTGTATAAAGAACCGTAGCAATATCGGCAGCTCCCATTGGCAAGCCCGGATGACCAGAATTTGCTTTTTCAATCGCATCAATAGCAAGAAAACGGATAGCATTGGCCATCTGATTCTGTTGGTGGGTGTTTGTCATGAATAATCGACCATTTCGTTAAATACGTTATTCTGTTGCTTTTTCCGTATTCTCTTAAAATTCTCAAGAAATACTATTTTCTAACCATTAGCGTGAGACTTTTTGCCACCACTTCAATAATATTAATAACATTCCCCTCACGCGTTCTGTATATCCATGTCATTTATGCCAATACGCGCAAAAAATCCAGCTTTTAATTTATATCTATCCCCTGCTTTGCTTGCTAAAATATCCTACATACTTAAAAATAAAATGCACACAACACAAGAGTGAAAGTGATTCGTTTTTGCATAACACATTGATAAAGGATACAATTACCCAAAGGATAAAAGCAATGAACCAAGAGACTACAGTTCTACAAGATGCTTTAGAGCACCTAGAAAAGGCACTTAGAACTTTAGAGATCACCATAATAAACCGCAATGCCGTTATTGATAAAAATAACGAATGGGAAGAAGAAATCCAACGAATGAATGCTGACCGCAGCCATCTTGCCCAAGCGCTTGACAAAGCTGAAGCCCAAATTGAACGCTTAGAGTCCGTAAACAAAGAAGTTTCCAAACGTCTTATTAAAGCAATGGAAACAATTCGTGTTGTTATTGATAGATAAAGGTTTGAATATATGGAAACTGTTTCCGTTACCATTGATGGTAAAGTTTATCGCATGGCTTGTGACAAAGGACAAGAACGTCGTCTTATTGCGCTTGCTGCTCAATTGGATCAATATATCACACATTTAAAAAACAATTTTGGTGAAATTGGCGACCATCGTTTATCGGTTATGGCTGGCATAATGATTATTGATGAAATGGAAGAAATAAAACGAGAAAATAAAAAATTACAAGAAGACTACAATACTCTTTTACGACTCCACAACGAAAGAGACCGCACCATGGGGAAAATTATGCGTGACACCACACAACGCATTGAAAATCTCACCAACCAATTGCTCAAAGATGATCAAAACTGCACAAACCTTCAAGAACAAGAACAGGAACAGGAAGATTTCTAAAAAGTACATCAGCGCGTAATAAACCAGAGATTTGACTTGTCCGCCACATCTCACAGGATAAAAATTCTTAAACCCACACCAGTGTGTAAACAGTCTGGTTTTTTATAGGAAGGATTCCAGCTACTCACGACTTATGGGATTAACTTAAACCTCAACAAGAAAGCCCTACCCTGAATATTTCACCTCCGCACAAACGCTTCCTATATCAAGGAGACTGCCTTATATCACCACATTTCAAATGAGATGTCTTTTAACCGCGCAATAAGATAACAAAATCAACATCATTGTAAAAAAATCATATAAATGACAACAGCAACAAACAAATAAAGCACCCTTCGAAAAAAAGAGCTATATTCATGTTCCCTATGAATGCATGCCCAAAAATCCTTGCCCCTTAGATAATATCAAGCAGATTCAATATATATTAAAAAATAACCTTATCTATTATACCGTAAAACACCGCTATTTGATACTATAAGCACCATGGAGTCTTTGCACCTGAGATGTCCATCCGATGAAACCCACCGAAAAGAACCGTATCATTTATAAACCAGCGTGAATTAAGTATTTTCATCCTTTAGAGCAGGAAAAAAGTCAAACCCGAAGAGTATGTTAATCTCATACAACCTCAAACATCATAAACAACAATAATAGCTCTTGAAAACATCCTCTACCGCTATTTTTATCCTTATAACAAATAATCCATATTTCTCTCCCCACCCCTCAAAATCTCCAAGCTTAATAAAAGAAAGAGCAAGTCGGCATCATCATTATAGTCAGCCCTCAATATTGCGATAGCCCCCTTGGCTCGTAAAACGATTCATAAGAGGTATTTTTGTACAGTTTTTACCCACATGTCCCACCCGCTTATGACGTACAAGCAAAGAGTTATGATTAACAAAACATAAATAAATTTAAGAGAATCTTACGGAATTCGGGGTTCTAATTCAAGTTTAATAACGATAAATTATCATTATAAATCAATATGTTGAAAATGCTTCGACAAAGCATATTTTAAAAACACATTCACCCATCACTTTTTCTCATAACATACCAGTACGATTTTTTAGGCACATAATTTTAATTTTATTCAATTCTGTTTGCAAAAGTTTAAAATGGGAAAAATTTCAAGGCTCTTATCCAAAAAGCGAAAGAATGAACTCTCATTATCAATAAACATCTCGTTCGTATAAACATCAATAAAGCAATCCCCAATCTGTCTCAATGAAATAAAAGGGGGCTCCCATTAAATGCCTACCGTAAAAGCAGTTTCCTCAGAACTAAAACAAAATCAACAGACAACATCACCGCATCTGCTCCCATCCCCAAACTGGACGACCTAACGCAATACCTTTCTATCTTACGATAGAAGATAAAAGAATAATGGGTCTATGGAGGCATTCACAAGAGGCGCACACCCGTTGTTTTTAAAGCCTGTTCAAAGGCGCATGAAAAAACACCATGCGTAAACGGCTCAAATCCCTTTCGTTCCATCTTGAGAGACAGAAGCAATACGCAAGAGATTTGTCGCACCGGGCGTTCCAAGAGGAACACCGGCTGTTACAAGGAAACGATCCCCTCCTTGGCAAAAGCCTTCCTGAAATGCAATGGCTGCTGCTCGATCAACCATATCTTCTAAATTGCGAGCATCTTGCGTGACCACACAATGAAGCCCCCAAACGAGAGCCAAACGCCTTGCTGTTTCCACAATGGGCGATAAAGCAATAATCGGTCTATTAGGGCGTTCACGAGAAGCGCGTACCCCCGTTGTTCCTGAAGCCGTATAGGCAACAATAGCTGCTAATTCAAGTGTTTCAGCAATCTGACGCGCGGCAAGAGAAATCGCATCTGTTCCTGTTGATTCTGGTGCTGGATGTTGTGCCCCAACCTGAGCGGCATAAGTATGATCTTGTTCGATTTGCCGCGCGATTCGGTCCATCATAAGCACAGCTTCTTCAGGATAGCGACCAGAAGCAGATTCAGCAGACAACATCACCGCATCTGTTCCTGCATAAACTGCTGTAGCAACATCCGACACTTCTGCGCGTGTGGGAACAGGAGATGTGATCATTGATTCGAGCATTTGTGTTGCCACCACAACCGGTTTTCCAGCTAAACGACAAGCTTTTATCAACTCCATCTGAAGTGCAGGGACCTTTTCCAGAGGCATTTCCACACCGAGATCACCCCGTGCAATCATAATACCATCGGAAATTTCAATAATCTTCTCTATATGCTCCAAGGCTTGAGGCTTTTCGATTTTAGCCATCAAAGACACCTTGCTTTTCATCAATCGACGCACCGCTATAATATCTTCTGGACGTTGAATAAAAGAAAGAGCAACCCAATCAACAGGCTGCTGTAAAAGAGCCTGAAGATCCTCCTTATCTTTTGACGTCATCGAATCAAAAGGCAAAATTGTATCGGGAAAACTGACACCCTTTCGATCAGAAATACGGGTTCCAGCAACCACGCGACACTGTATAGTATGACCATCACAAACTTGCGCACGCAGTTCCAGCCTTCCATCATCAATCAACAACCGATCCCCTGGTTTAACAGCCGAAAATACATCCTCATGAGGGAAAAAAACACGCTGTGCATCACCAAGAACATCGCGATTATCTAATGTAAAGCTTTGCCCAACACGCAAATCTTCTTGCCCCTTAGCAAAACGTCCCACACGCAGTTTTGGCCCCTGAAGATCCACCAAAATACCTATGGGGCGTCGAACTGTTTTTTCAACTTCTCGTATAGACTTGACCAAATCACCCAGCATATCACGATCAGTATGGCTCATATTAAGACGAAAAACGTCTGCCCCTGCCCTAAAAAGCTTCTCAATCATCAAACGAGAAAAAGAAGAAGGACCAAGAGTCGCAATAATTTTTACTTTACGTGCACGTTTCACGGTGGAGAATTTCCTGAAAGAGAAGGTATAACTGAATTGTTTAACAAAGACTCATCCGTCAACTGTACCATCCAACTGGTTTGATTTCCGGTATCGATCTCTTTAAATTCAGCCTTTTGATATCCTCGAGGGAAACAATCATGAACCCCTTGAATGGTAAATTGGCTATCTTGTACACACATGGTCACAGAGCCTGCCCAGTTCCCTTTTTTTTGTGCCCCTTCCGCATAAAAATAATAAAACCGTGAAGCAAGAGGCCCCTCAATTAAAGTTTTACATTCCGTCACTGGTACCGTCCACCAGCCTTCGCTCACCCACCCTGAAAATGTACGATATCCAAGAGCAACCCCTACAGACTGTTGGGTTGTATTACAAACTCTAAAGTCAGCTTTTGCAAAAACAACAAGGGGAAACAAGAGCAAAATGCTCAAGAGAAAAACTTTTAATCCTTTCTGAAACACCCAATATCGCTTTTTTAAAATCACAAAATTTCCTCTATAATGCCAAATTCTCAAAACAAATTACACATTTCTTTTTTTAAAGCTTTTCAAATCTAAAACGTATATTTTTATATTTTTCTTTTTATAGCCCTTTTATCAATGCATATATCTTAAAAATTTTACAAAATATTTAAAGTCAATTTGTAAAAAAGCTGTGTAGCTTGATTTACTTTTTGTTTTCAAGCTTTTTTAACATAAATTCGTCGTCGAAAAACAACTTAAAATATATAACTTGGAGAAAAATACAATGAACGATACAGTAACCGATCAAACACACGCTATATCCGTAAACCAATTACGCTCTTTTATCGAACGTATTGAACGACTAGAAGAAGAGAAAAAAACCATTTCTGATGATATTAAAGACGTTTACACTGAACTTAAAGGCTCTGGTTTTGATAGTAAAGCTGTTCGAAGCATTATACGGCTGCGTAAAAAAGAAGAGCATGAAAGAATGGAAGAAGAAGCAATCATTGAACTTTATAAAAATGCGCTTGGTATGAATTAAAACCATTGATAACATTGGAAATTTTCTTAAGAAAAGAAAATACAAAAAACAAATGAATGTATAAAAATTTCACCCAAACAATAAGCCGTTTGTGTAACTTGTAACGAGACTATCGGTCACAGAATACACAATATTGCAACAGCCCTCACATTTAAAAGGATTTATACAGAGAATTTTTATTCTTGTTCTTCAATAATTTTTATCCACATAAACCCTCACTTGTATGCCAACCTATGCCAACTCAGTTTGTGATGTGCAAGAGAGGTGTTTTTATGATTAAACATCAATAAATTTGAAATGAGAAAGTCTTCCGATATTGAGGACTCTCTTCAAATTGAAAAAAATGAATTATGATGATAAATCAATTTATTATCTACGAAAAGAAACATATGAAAGCGGTCAGCCGTTGAAATCCGCTAAACGAGAGTCTGAACTGTTTACAAAAGAAGAGGTGGTTAAGGATCTTCGTCTTTTAGGATAGGGAAAAGTGCAGCATATTTACACATTTGATAAAAAGACCCTTAACAAACTTTATTCGAATCTATTAACGGCCTCATAAAGATCATTGATTCGAGAGGTTAGAATATGATCTCTCCATTTTCCAGAAATCATCAAATAGTCTTTAGCATAGCCTTCTTTTTCAAAATGAAGGCGTTTTAATAAACGTTCGCTTTTTATGTTCTCAGGTCTATAATTTGCCATCACTCTATGCAGATGATAAATATGAAAGATATGGCGTATTAGAGCCGATAAACTCTCAAACATGAGACCTTTTCCTTGTTGTTTTTCATCAAGAGAAAAACCAAGATGACAGGCTTGAAAAACACCCCGAACCACATTTGTAAAATTCACAACACCGATGACTGTGTTTTCATTTTTTAATCGTACAGCATATCGATATGCTTGTCCCTGTGCGCTTTCATAAGCAAATGCATTGGCTCGTGTTTCCCAAGCTGTTAGGCTGTGGTAACCATCAGATCTAACAGGTTCAAAAGGACGCAGATGATTCGCATTACGGAGGAAATAAGAAGACAGTTCAGCTGCATCTTCTAAACCGATCAATGTGGAAACTGTTCGCTTTGTTTTAATTGCCATCATTTTCTCCTCCTAGAAATGTTGCAATAACACGTTGATTTATCTTAACAAATCATCATTTTTAAACTAAAATCATAACATCGAATACAGACAGCTTTCCTCATCACAACACTTCTCACGTTAGAATTAATAAGGATCATTTGCTTTTCCGTCATAAGTGGGGTTGGTGTATTTAGGATATAAGGTAAAGACAAGGGCATGTTTCTTACGAATGCTCTCAAATTCCAAAGGAGCTGCAAGCAACATTGGGGACTGGCAAGGTATGCAATGGAATTGGCGTACTTCCATATACGAAATTTTGAAAAAACTCACGGCAAAGGTAGTTTTGTTTCTTTGCCTTGTAAACGAAGAGCATGCTTGTTTTGCGCTACCATATCACTGCCCCCCGTATACAAATCCCAATAACCATCGCCTTGAAGTGCTATATGTTACAGTACGATCTAAAAGTCTCTACCATAACTCGTCAATAATACTCTTCCCGCTAAATCAGCCAAAAACTCTTGTAACAAATCAAAGAAAAGCGATGATGCAATACGAATTAAAATGCTTAGATATTAATATCTAAAACATTACCGTGAACACGCTTCCATTTCTTCGCGTAAAATTTCAAGTTCTAACCATTCTTCTTCTTTTTGTGTGCAAGTATTTTTCTTTTTTTCCAACGTTGTTGATAAACGTTCAAAACGCTCTTTATCACTGCGATAAAGGGCTGGATCAGAGAGTTCTTGCTCAATTTTTTTGATTTCGTCCTGTAAAACAGCAATTTCTTCAGGCAATTTTTCCAATGCATAAACCTGCTTATAAGACAATTTACCTCGTGTTTTTTTCTCCCGCCCTATCAAGCTACCATCTGTTGATGTGTCCTGCTTTGAAAGCTCTCCCGCATGAGATTTTGAAGGTGCTTTACGCTGCGATAATTCTGTTTTTTTGCGTTGTAAACGAAGAGCATGCTGGTTTTGCGCCATCATATCACTGTAGCCGCCCGCATACAAAACCCAATGACCATCACCTTGAGGTGCCAACATATGCGTTACAGTACGATCTAAAAAGTCTCTGTCATGGCTGACCAACAATACTGTCCCCGCAAAATCAGCAATAAATTCTTGCAACAAATCCAAAGTTTCCATATCCAAATCATTGGTCGGTTCATCAAGAATCAAAAAGTTTGCAGGACGCGAAAGAAGGCGTGCAAGCATGAGGCGTGCTCTTTCTCCCCCTGAAAATTCTTTAAGGGGTGTGCGTACTTGTTCAGGCAAAAATAAAAAGTCTTTCATATAAGAAACGACATGCCGCTCCAGCCCGTTGATCACAAGAGTATCACCTCTTCCCCCCGTTAAATAATGAGCTAAAGTTTCTTCTTCATTTAAAATACGTTGCTGATCAAGCAATGCCATAGAGAGGTTATAGCCATGCCTCACCGTTCCGCTATCCACAGCTTCTTGCCCAATTAATGTAGAAAGGAGCGTTGTCTTTCCGATACCATTGGGCCCGACCAAACCGATTCGATCACCCCGCTGAATGCGCAAAGAGAAATCTTTCACGATAATGCGATCACCATAGGATTTTGAAATTTTCTTTGCTTCAAGCACCAATTGCCCAGAATCATGACTTTTCGCTGCTGACAAAAGTGCATTTCCCGGCTGCCCTTTATAGGTTTGATGACGCTGTCTTAAGTCTTTTAATTCGCCTAAGCGCCGTACATTACGCTTACGCCGTGCGCTCACGCCATAACGCAACCATTGCTCTTCACGAGCAATTTGGCGCCCCAATTTATGCTGTTCGATGGCTTCTTCTTCCAGTGCTTTATCACGCCAATTTTCAAACTCAGAAAAACGCTTTTCCAGCCTTTTGGTTGTGCCACGATCAAGCCATACCGTTGACCGCGTAACATTTTCTAAAAATCGCCGATCATGGGAAATCACCACAATCGCTGAACGCAAAGAAGCCAAAACAGCTTCCAGCCATTCAATAGTTGGTAAATCAAGATGATTGGTTGGTTCATCTAAGAACAAAATATCGGGCTTTGCAGCAATGGCCCGTAACAATGAAACACGCCGCTTTTCGCCTCCCGAAAGCGTTTCCAATTTTTCCGCCCCAGAAAACCCTAAATTTGTGCGAAGCGTATTGATCCACTGGACATCAGATGTATCGTCCAGCCCCGCTTCCATATAAGCATTAATATCTTCAAATCCTGAACAATCCGGATTTTGTGAGACATAACGGAGCGTTACTCGCGGGTGGCGAAAAATTTCGCCACCCTGAGGTTCTAATATTCCTGCGGCAATTTTTAATAAGGTCGATTTTCCACAACCATTACGGCCAACCAACGCAATACGCGCCCCCTGCTCAATCGATAAAGAAGCTTGATTGAGCAAAGGCGTTTTTCCAAAATTTAAGAAAATGCGGTCAAGCCGCAGAAGCGGCACCGCCATTAACGAACGCGGCGCGGACAAGGTGCTTTATACATCACCCCTCTTGCATCACGGTAAGCACACAATTGCCGTACAGGGACTCTCTGTCCACAAGGTGCTTGGTAAACATGCCCTCTACGACCACGATACGTGCACAATTGTGATGCCTGTCTTTGTTGTTTTCTTTGATTTGCAGCTGCACCTGTTACTGTTCCAGCCAAAGCACCAAATGCTGCACCGGTAAGTGCTGCTCCAGGCGTACTTCCAGCAATAGCAGTTCCAGCCAAAGCACCGATTGCTGCTCCTCCTACGCCATAACGTGCAACGCGTTCATCGTTTGTAGTACAAGCGACTGAACTGAAACCAATGGCTGAAACAACAGCCACTTTAAAAATTGATTTTAACATATCAAAACCTTTCCTTCTCAAGATCAATACATATATCGTTTATGTCGGCACTTCATCACTAGGCCCCCCCCTGCCTTATTCAAAATATATTGGAAGAGCTTTATGGAATAGGTACAGACGCTAACAATATAGCTTTTCCAGAACCTAAATGGCAAGAAAAGGTTCCACAAATACGGTTAGAAAGTGTTAAAGAAGAGCCAAATGACACATTTTTGTCACAAATTGGCCATTTTACCCCTTTAAGAGTTAAACTTTTTAAATCAGAAAAACCGATAATACTAAACAAACATCCCTTAGGCAAATCATACGAACAAGGTTTTGACAAAACCGGCCAACCTTCTTCCAAACCGCTTGTCAACAACACTGAAATACCCCTTTCAGCCATCATCAACGCTTGCGTCATATGAGAAAGGCTATGATCACTTCGCTCCCCTCCCAAAGCACCACACAAAATAAGCTTTTTAGCGCCATTTTGCAGCGCTCTTTCACATGCCAGAGCACTATCTGTCATATCTTTATCAGAGGGAAAAACTTCACGCGGAACATGACTATATTGACGTATTAAGTTCTCATCTGATGAATCAAAGTCCCCTAACCACAACTCAGGCGTCACATTAAGCGCTGCCGCATGACGCATACCACCATCAGCAGCAATTACCCGACTGTTTTGAATTTGATTAAGCAAACGATCAGTGATATGAACATCCCCATTTAATAATATCGTAAATGTTGTCATGCCATACTTTGCCTTTCACAAAATTTTCTTTACAGTGCATCTTTTTATAAGTGAGAGTCATTTTTTATAAACAAAAAGCGTGATATAGCCAAACGAATCCTTATTCTTAATGCCTTTTTTAAAGAAACATACGATACAAAGATACAAATGCAATTTGCCAAATTACTCCGCAGAAATAATGTACACCATGGTCCAACGCACCCCATTTTTCACCGCAATTTTCTTTTTCGCTCTTGCCTGTATAAAGCAACTTTCATAAGTCTAACGTTTCTCCTTTCAGCTTGTCATACACCCTTTTCTCAAAATGATAGGTTTTCTTCCACTTCTTCTAAAACGATCAAACGTACCAACAACCACAATATCTATGTCACATTAAGCGCTCTGCAACACCCACGTATTTTGCAAATGTATGGTGGCGCTTATCATGATGCAAAACTTGAACACCTTTTAGCAAAGATTGTCCGTAAACTAGCAGTTGCATCCCATAGTTCTCATCAAAGCTATTCTGTAACAATTTTAAACTCAGAAACTATCAACGCTTTTGCGCTCCCCAACGGCTCGATCTACATCACTCGTGGTATGCTGGCATTAGCCAATGATTCTTCAGAAGTTGCAGCCATTTTAGCCCATGAGATAGCACATATCAGAGCCAATCATGGCATTTTACGCCTGCAAAAAGAAGCCCAATTAAAGATGACCAATCACATGTCTTCACGTCTTCTTTCTTCTATTGGCAAAAAACTTCATAACCCTATGCAAAACAAGCAACAACTCGCGCAATTTTCCCGCAATCAAGAGCTGGAAGCTGATTCCCTTGCACTCGAAATGCTCCAACAATCAGGATATGATCCATTTGCTTCACCGCGCTTTCTTCAAACAATGGAAGCCTACAGTGCTTTTCGTAATATCTCTGGCACCCAAAATGCCTCTCTAGATTTTTTAGCCTCCCACCCAACTACCCCTCAACGCATTCGGCTTGCGATAGAAAAAGCGCGTAAAATCAGTAAAGGGAATAGTAAAATATCCGATCATGATTCTTTTCTCAAAAGCATTGATGGCATAATTTTTGGAGGAGGCTTTTATACAGGTTTTGTACGAGGCAACCAATTTATTCACCCACAATTGCGCATAGCTTTTTCTGTTCCAAACAATTTTACAATAGAACATTCAGCACATACTGTTTGGGCCAGTGGACCAGATAAAATTGCGATTCGTTTTGATGCTATTCCACATCCTGCTGAAATATCTGCGAGTGATTATTTGAAAAGCGGCTGGATTATCGGTCTAGATCAATCATCTATCCGCCCCATCACAATTCAAGGGCTCCCCAATCAAGAATTTATGCGCCAAGAATCCCAAAGCCAAAGTTTACTTGGAGCGCGGGCCTATGCTACCAATGATCAATGGCAATTTGATGTGGTTGTCATTCCATTCAACAACCACATCTTTCGTTTTTTGACGGCCGCTCCATATAATTCTCGAAATTTTGCAGAGGTTGCCCAAAAAACGCTACAAAGCTTTCATTCTCTTTCATCTTCACAGTTAAAAAAATTGCAGCCCTTAAAAATCCGTGTTGTCCGTGTTAAACAAGGAGAAACCGTTGCCAATCTTGCAGATAAAATGCAATACACACCATATAAAGAAAAACTCTTTCGCATCCTCAACGCCCTCTCACCAACGCAAACTTTACCCGCAGGTACAAAAGTGAAAATTATTACAGAATAAGCCTTTTTTCTCATCCGTTACAGTTTTGATTCTTTTCTGTCTGTATCACGCCCTCCCCCTTAAAGCATATTCGAAAATAAAGAGGAACACTTTAAAATCCAACTTCATCATGCCTTTATCCTCCGTTTGATATATATTTCCTCCAACTAACAGCCCCCTATCTTCCTCTGTTTATCAGTAGCGCTCCCAAGGAGGCATATTCCTAAACAAATTCGGCCATCCCCTAAAACTGACTTTATCATATTCTCATATGCCCCCACTTAATACATTCTCTTTCCTCCCCCCCCAAAGCCTTTCACTGCTTATATATCGTAAGCGTCTTCTGAATGAACCGTAAGGAGAGCAGAACGCAATTTTTGCAAAGCCCTAGCTTCAATTTGACGCACGCGCTCTTTCGAGATTCCTAACTTTTCACCTAAAACTTCGAGAGTCGCCCCCTCTTCATTTAAGCGACGAAAGCGAATAATTTCCAACTCCCGTTCGTTGAGAATTTGCAACGCATCGTAAAGCCATTGTGTACGCCGTTGACCATCAATGACTTGCTCAATTAAAGCATCAGGAAGAGGACTATCATCCACCAAAACATCCATCTTAGCAATGGGATTATCACTATTCTCAGAAACAGAAACACTCAAGGAATTATCAGAACTGGAAAAACGAAAATCCATCGTTTCAACATCGCGCACGGAAACACCGAGTTTTTCAGCGATTGTGCGAAAAATATCCTGTTTTGACAAAGCACTATCATCTTGTATCAGTTTTGCACGCAAACGCCGAAGATTAAAGAAAAGTGCTTTTTGCGAAGAACTCGTTCCCCCTCGAACGATTGACCAATTTCGCAAAATATAATCTTGAATAGAAGCGCGTATCCACCACGTTGCATATGTTGAAAAACGCACTTCCCGATCAGGTTCAAAACGTGCAGCTGCTTCCAATAGTCCCACATACCCTTCTTGTACCAAATCCCCCAAAGGCATTTTGAAACGTTTAAAGCGATTAGCAATAGCAATCACTAAACGCATATGAGCCGCTGCAATTTGATGCATGGCATCATCATCACGTTTGTCTTTCCACCGCAGAGCCAAATCATGCTCTTTTTGTCGTTCAAGATAAGGTGCTTGCATAGCAGAACGCATCATATTACGTCCTAAGCTTTTGTCTGCATCGCTATAATTTTTGCTGCTTTTATAAACAGCATTTGAAAGATTACCCATAATAACCCCTTGCGATTAAAATTATCAAAATTGATTTGGCAACGACATCATTGTTCTTCGCTTAAAAAGAACGCAAAAGTTGTTAACTTCTGTGACCACTACTTTAACGTGTAATTTTATAATCGCAATTGTTTTTTTTACTGTCATGGTAAAACTTCTTGACATAAGACACAATTTCACCTGCAAAATGCCTTTACAATATGCCTTTTAGCCTATGAAATATTTGAAAAAACTTTCTCTTCACTTTTCATGACAAAACAGCAAAAAAATAAAGTGATCATGCAAAAGAAATGCCGTTTTTTGATAACCGGTTCCGTTTCCTTTTAAATTGAAGAATTTATTTATGCTTTTAGCTTTACAATACAACTAATAAGTGTAATTTGCAAATATAAAGCATCCAAACTGAATGAAAACTGAATGAAAAAAGAATCATTCAAGTTTTAAAGGCGCAAAGAAACAGCAAAAAATGACAAGAGTGATTGAAGCAAACGCAACAAACGTGTTAAAGAAAGAGCACCATTATGAAATTGTCGCAAAAAGCTTTTGACCAGTGTCACACTGAGAAAGAAAATGATCATGGATAGCAAGATTGTTCAACAGAATGAGATTCTTCAAGATGATATTCTCATTGAAAAACACGGAAGGGGTAAATTTGAAGGTTTTCGTTTTTATGCCAACAAAAACAGTACCGATCAAATAGCTGAGAAGCAAATTTCAACAGAGAATGAGAATTTGATTCTTGCTTTTTCCAAACGCGCGACACGTTTTTGTGCTTCTGCAAATGGAGATTTTACCCTCAGTTCTGATGGAATTGTGCGCTGGATTGGTCAACCCGTAGGACAACTTGTAGCAACAGAAGATTTTTTTAAACCAAAACTGATTGTTTTAGCAGATGAACAACTCACGGGAGAATCCCGCAATAACGTTGTGAAACGATTAGAACGCTTTGTCACCTTTCATTTTGAAACAACTTTAAAACCCCTGTTTGATTTGCGCAATGCTGATAATTTAACGGATTCAACAAACAGTCTTGCTTTACAACTTTTTAACTCTTTAGGGATTTTACCACGCCGCGAAGTCTTAGACATTGTCAAAAACCTTGCGCAAGAATCACGTGCCGTTCTTCGGCGTCTAGGCGTGCGTTTTGGCGCTTTTCATATCTATGTTGCCGGAATGCTTAAACCTGCTCCGGTTCAAGCCATTACTCTCCTGTGGAATCTTCAAAATGCGGGACAAGATCAAACTGGTTTGGGTGAAATTTTTTCAGCATTATCTGCTGGTCGAACCTCTTTGATGGTTGACCCTACCTATAACCGCCAATTTTATCAATTAGCCGGCTACCGAATCTTAGGGCAACGTGCTGTACGGATTGATATTTTAGAACGTCTTGCCAATCTCATCCGCCCCGCACTTCATTGGAAACAAGGAAGTGATCCCAGACCCGATGGAGCCTATGATGGCAAAAGTTTTTTTGTTACACCAGCCATGATGTCCATTCTTGGGGCCAATGGAAACGATATGGAAGAAATCCTCAAAGGACTTGGTTATCAATCGTACAGCATAAGCAATACTGTTTTTGAACAAAATCTCTTTGCACACCAAGCCTCTTCCCCTGTCAATAGGGCAATGCAAGATGTTCCTGCAGCAGAATGCGTTGGAAGTCAATGGCAAACAGTAAGCGATTTAGAAACAACACGAGAAGAAAAAAATACCTCATTCCCAAACACTTCATCCTCTGGTATTGAAAAACATCTCCATAAAACCAATCGTTTACCAGCAGCTGAACCTGTTGGGAATTTTGCCAAATCCCCTCGCTCTACAGAAGAAGATAAAGTTATTTTGTTATGGCATTATAAGCATCAATTTCCCCACCATGCACAAAAAAAACGTGATAAATTAGGAAATAAGTGGCAAAATAAATCGAAGAACGCTGTAAAAAAAGCGGAATACAAAAATGAAAATTCCCCTCAAGAAGCACCATCACAAGCAAAACGCTCTCATAAGTTCCACAAATCCCAAGGGAAACATGCAAATCATAAGCCCTTTCAAAAAGAAAAGCGCCTTAATCCTGATTCACCTTTTGCGAAACTAGCTGTACTACGCGATCAACTCACCAATCATAAAAACACGCACACACTTTCCTCTAAAGAGAATTAAAGTAACAAATGGAGTTTGATCTTGACCCACGTAGTAACCGACAACTGCATTCACTGCAAATATACGGATTGCGTTGAAGTCTGCCCAGTTGATTGTTTTTATGAAGGGGAAAATATGCTTGTTATTCACCCCGATGAATGCATCGATTGTGGTGTTTGCGTGCCAGAATGCCCAGCAGAAGCGATTTTACCTGATACAGAACCAGGATTAGAAAAGTGGTTAGAACTCAATCTTCATTATGCAAACAAATGGCCTAATCTAACCACCAAAAAAGATCCTCTTCCTCAAGCAAAAGAAATGGATGGTGTTCCAAATAAATTAGAAAAGTATTTTTCAGAAAATCCAGGAAGTGGCGAAGAGTAATGATAAAGTGTACACTCTCCTCCTTCAACGATTGAAAGACTTCTCTTGTAAAAATAAAAAATCCTTAAGCGAAATGATTGATTCTTTTAAATTTTGATGTTAGTGTTATTTTAACATGATCATCTTTCTAAGTATTTTTCTTTGCTTGTTATAGTAAAGCGGTGTATTTTTTTTTGATTTAAAAGTACTCGGCTTTTATGCTCACTTAATTGGTACAATATACTTGGTTAAAGAAAACTCAACCCTCAGGTTTATAACCTGTTTTCCGATACATTTGTTGATCATAAGGGAGTAAACTAAAATATGGCATCCCAACATGGAACGTCTTCCAAGACCAAAGAATTTGCAACCTCTGAATATATCGTCTACCCTACGCATGGAGTAGGACAAATTATAGCGATTGAAGATCAAGAAGTTGCAGGACATAAATTAAAACTTTTTGTCATTCATTTCGCGAAAGATAAGATGGATGTCAAAGTCCCCATTGCAAAAGCCCTTTCCGTTGGAATGCGTAAATTATCTGCTAGTGATTCTGTCGAACGTGCCTTAAAAGTTTTACGTGGAAAAGCACGCGTTAAACGGACCATGTGGTCACGTCGTGCACAAGAATATGATGCTAAAATCAACTCAGGAGATCTTATTTGTATCGCCGAAGTGGTCCGTGATCTTTTCCGCTCTAATCTACAGCCTGAACAATCTTACTCTGAGCGCCAACTTTATACAGCTGCTCTTGAAAGAATGGCCCGTGAAATTGCGGTTATCAATAGTCTTTCTGAAACAGAAGCTATCAATCTCATAGAGATGCATCTCTCCAACAAGCCGGAACGCGAGTTTAAAACTGAGAGAGAAGAAACAGATGAAAACAGTAAAGCTGTCTACGCTGCATAATACACTCTTTCATCATAATGATGATATTTCGATAAAACCAGCGAAAAGCTGGTTTTATTTTTTAACATCCTCTCTGCCCTTAAGGACAAAGTTTCTTAACCAGCGCCAATCTATAAACAATCTAACTTTTCGACAAATTCCTCCTCCTTATTTTCTTTCTTCATAGATAACAAACTGATTAATCATCATAATCTAGCATTATTCATATTAAATTAGAATCTTGAATATGGTAAGATTACTCATTTCAAATTGCTCTCATGTTGAATTAATCAAATCACTTGCTTGTCAATCACAAGCGGAGCTGATCTGTGGGTAAAAACTGTACAAAAAGAGTGAGACACTGTCTCAAGCACCAAAGGATATACCAACATTGGAATCTGGCAAGATGTGTAAGGGCAGGGCTTGCTTTTTTATTAAGCGTAAAGATCATAGTGCCGTTTATACACTACACCGAAACTTTACCATTTACCCCCTTCTACAAAACCATTGGAACATTCAAAAACACCGTCATAAAATGGATGCCACAAATATTGAAAAATATTCCTTTTAAAAAAAGCGTGACAGTACAACATAAGCATATTTTGTCTTGGGCACTCTATTTTGCATGAGAAGCATTCCCCCCATTAAAAAACGCGATAAAAAAAGCATGAACTAAAACCATCATCTCCATTCTGTAAAAGGCATTCCAAATACTTTTGAAAGCTGTAAAATTAACTTAAAAAATAACAATAAAAATGAACGTTAGCATTGCCCCTTTCAATTTCATATTTTTCCCAAATGAGGTTTCTCATTTCAGAGATTACGAGATATACGCAATATTCTTACTCCAATCGAACACAAAAAATCTAGAATGATTCATAGAACTCTTAAAAGTCTCAATCTCTGTTTCAAACAGACCGCTAAAGATTGGATATTCTCAGCAGGGATTGTCCATATAGCATCTTCAATCTGATCTTCACGAATATGACGCAAAGGATTGCTACGAACGCCTGTCAGGATAAGCAAACGCAAAGCCAGTCGTGTTATGGTGTTTTACAGAGTAACTGAATAAAGGCAGGAACATCTTTCCAATCCATGGCTAGTCTATTAGTGGTTTTATGACGTTGCTTACCTTAAGAGTGCGCGTGCTTTTTCCGTTGCTTGTAAATCAACATCCAAACCCTAATGCAACCGCATGTTTAAGACAAAGATTAAGACGCTTCAGTGCTGTCTGAGCTGTTCCAGCTTTTGCATACCAAATGGGAGAAAGCGTATTGCGTATCTCAATTTGCGTAATCTCTGAAACAGGCAGACAGCCTAATTTAGGGAGAATATAAAGGCGTAAGGGTAAAAACCAATCCAAGCTTTACCACCTCTTTTTAATTCAGCTTTACGACTTTCAAATGCATCTAAAGCAATGTTTTTTAAATAATGAAGATTACGCATTGCCTCACGCTTTTGTTCATCGCGTTCTTTAATGGAGTCACGCCCCTCACGTAAAACAGCACCCCACCCAATTGCCAATTCACGGGCTTGTTTTAAAGAAACATCTCTCAAGGCCCCCCCAAATGCCCATTTCGCGGCCCCCGTGAAAGGTATAACGGTAAATCCATTGACCACCCCCATCTCTTACGTTTGTGAAGAAGCAAGCCAGCACATCATTATATTTTCCAGCTCGTGGGTGTTACGACAGCCCTTGGCTTTTAAGACTCTTCATAAGAACCATTTTTAGTTCTTTCTTATACAAATTTTATCCACACACTCATCCCACTTGTGACGTGCAAGCAAGCGGTTTTGATTAATTTTAGATAGAGCGATTTGAAATGAGTGAATCTTACGTTATTCGGGGTTCTAATTCAATATGAAAAACAATGAATTATATATATAAATCAATATGTTGTCTAGTGATGAACAGATAACAAAAAAATCATAAACTTAGGTAAGAAACACTATAAAATCATTCATAAACCAGCTATGAACTGGAGAATCGTACCGGCTTTGATAAAATACTTTGCTCACCCCCACACATAACATATTTGGTTTTAAGTTTACTTATTTTTACAAGCTGTTCGCAACAAATCCCTTATATTCACAAAAATAAGAAAAATATATAGACAATTCTTAGTTCAAAAACATGAAAATACAGCGTGATATTCATAGAAAAGTCTCATATACCTTTATCATAAAAAGCACTAAAGGTTATTGAATGTGTACACCTTCTGTCTTGTAACGGTTTTCTCTTTTCTGCTCATAAGAAAGCACGCTAGCATCAGCATACACTTAACCCCAATATTACAACAATTCTTACATTTGAAAATATTCATTATAAACATTTTTCCTTTTTTATAGAGTTTTCACCCACATGCCAGCCCCACTTGTGACCGGAAAGCAAGTGATTGTCATTGATTCAACATAGGGAAAAATTTGAAATGAGAAAATCCTACGATAGACCTTCCATTCAAGGCGCAAAACAACAAATGATCTTTATAAATCAATGTGATGTCGATCTCTATTTTTTTAAGGAGAATCACATGTCACAATGTAAGCCTATAGACAAAACATTGCCTAAAATATTCTCATAAAAAACACCGGTATACTTAAAGCCTTACATGGGTCAACCGCCTTAAACAACGATATTTTACGGTCTAATAGGATTCCCTCTAAAGTAAGTAAAAATTAAGTGCGATACAAAATGATCCCATTACTGAGCTAACTTATATCAATACTCAAGCTCTTAACGAAACCATCATAAAAGACACTGACACAAGTAGTCCTTTATAGCCTCTCAAGAAAAAGCAAAAAACGCATCTTACCCAATGCATTCACTAATGAATCAAGAGAAGCTTACTACTTGAAAAGAGATAAAATGCTAAAGTTTAATCCCTAAAACGGAACACCCGCGACATATTCCCTTTCCCACATCAATAGAAGGCGACGCAAGGGAATCTCAATACTCATCTTAAAGCGAAAATGCACGCCCCAAACGTGCATTCACTAATGAATCAAAGGAAGCTTACTACTGGAAAAGAAATAAAACGCTCAGTCTTTAACCACTAAAACGGAACGTCCGCGATACATTCCCGTTTTCAAATCAATGTGATGAGGACGACGTAATTCACCAGAATTTTTATCTTCGATATAAGTCGGCGCCTTCAGAGCATCAGCCGAACGGCGCATGCCCCTCTTCGCTGGAGAGGTTTTTCGTTTAGGTACAGCCATAAAAAGACACTCCAAATCCATTAAAACAGAAAAAGCAATGTCAAAAATGACAATGCTTCATTTAAAACACCATAAAATTTGAGGATATTATACACTGATAAAAAAGAAGAGGCAATGTCAAAATGATCCTCCTCTTACTAAAAATGACCTTCTTGTTATCAAAAATGGTGTCACAATAATCAAATGAATATCAAAAACATTGCAAAATTTGACAATTTTATACACCAATGAAAGCTTTTTTATAAGACCTTCATTCAATTTTTATTTGGTTTAAAAAGGGATTTGCGCATACAGTAGAGATACAGATAAAAAGAGAAGTTGATTTTTAATAAAAAACGACGCCAATTTATGAAAACAAGAAAAAGCGACAACCTTTCTCTTTAAACTTCATAATTTCATTTTTGTAAAAACAAAGGAAGCAAGAATGCACGAATTTACCACCCTTCTTGCAAAATATGGAAACACCGTTGAAAAGCGGCTTGATACGCTGTTAAGTGATCAAATCCAAAATGGTGAAATTTCACGCCCTAAAAACTTAATCAAAGCCATGCGCTATGGTGTGCTGAACGGTGGAAAACGCTTGCGTCCTTTTCTTGTGATTCAAAGTGCTGCACTTTTTGATATCCCCATAGAACATTCTCTTGATGTTGCATGTGCCTTAGAATGTATCCATTGTTATTCGCTCATTCATGATGATCTTCCCGCTATGGATAACGATATACTCCGGCGTGGAAAACCCACCGTCCATATAGCATTTGACGAAGCAACAGCAATTCTAGCAGGCAATGCTCTCTTAACATTTGCCTTTGAAATCATTGCCCATAAAGCTAGTACTTTATCTACAGATATTAGAATCAAGCTGATCACGTCTCTTGCACAATCGGCAGGACTTGGCGGTATGTTAGGTGGACAAATGCTGGACCTTGAAGCTGAAAAAAGACCGCAAGGAAGTACTGACATCATCACTCTACAACACATGAAAACAGCAGCCCTGATAAGTTTTGCTTGCCAAGCAGGCGCCATCATTGGCAATGCGTCCAAAGAATTAACCGAAAAGCTTACTGATTTTGGTACATATCTTGGTTTAGCCTTTCAATTAACCGATGACCTTCTTGACGTCACCGCCAACACGCAAACCCTAGGAAAAACGGCAGGGAAAGATGAAACGGCACAAAAAGCCACTTTTGTTCACCTTTATGGCATTGAAGAAACCCAAAAAAAGCGAGATACACTCATCAGTAAAGCAGAAGCATTCTTACATCCTTTTGGCGCTAAAGCTCTCCCCCTCCAACAAGCTGCACACTTTAGTGCAATACGCAAAAATTAAACTTCATCCGCCCTATTGCACATAGTGTAAACCATCATCTTTGTTAAATGCATAATAGACTTTTCAAAGAAACATTACCATTAATCCCCATTATAATCCTTATCATGAAATGGATGCGACAAATCTTGAGAGGAATTTCATTAAAACAAGCGCCGTGAATTTATAACACAAGTGCATTCTGGATATCCTATTTTGCATGAAAAATGCCTTCCATTAAAGACTAAAAGAAACAAAATGTAAAACAATGCGTAATCACCATGTTTTAAAAGATATTACAGTGGGTAGTGGGTGCTTTAAAGCCGAATAAAAAACAACCGGAAAGAGGAAAACTCGTTTTCTCCTTTATGTCTTTAATCTTCTAACGATAAGGCAAAAATAAACAGAATAAGTATACAACAAGGCATTTTATAAACCCGCAAAAAACAATAAAAGAAGTACGATGCCCTCAATAGAGAGTCGTAATTTTTATGCCTTTCCACGCTATCTTGTTGTAAAAGATCAAATATGGTCACATTCTGTAAATTCACTCGTGTATTGCTTGCTCTCTAAAAACACTTTTACAAAAGTGCTCGTTGTTTAGTTTAAGCATTATTTTTTTGAAGCTCGTATTTAAAATATCAGAAAAAATGAACATAATGGCTATTTTGATTTTTATGCCACCCTCAAAGAACAAAGTCTTTTAATACAATCTGCTCTGTAAACAGTCTAGTGTCCTACCGAGTAGGTTTCTCTCGCTTTCCACACATGCGATTCACTTAAACTAAAGACGCGATAAGCAAGACTTAAGAATATTCACCATGTACTTCTTAAAATACTTAATGTATCAAACAAGATACCTTCACCACCCCTCAAATGACAGTATGTTACGGCATAACAGGATAAATAAAACCACTAATTTCAATAGAACGAAAGACCAAAGCAGTATTATTACTGATCTCTCTTTTCTTAAGCTGGAAAGATATAACACATTGATTTATAATGATAATTCGCGGTTATTCAACTTGAATAAGAACCCTGAATACCGTAAGATTCTTTCATTTCAAATCTGTGTATATTGAATCAATAAAAATCACTTGCTTGCACCTCAAAAACAGAGAGAGCCGCGTAGGGCAAAACATCAAAGAAAAGACTAAAAAAATGCCTCTTATGAACCGTCTTAAAAGCCAAGGGCTGTCGCAACATTAGGGGCTAGCAAAGTGAATGATTGTGTCGGCATGCTCCTTCAAAAGCAGAAACATTTTTATTTACAAAAGTGTGTAAAACTTCAATTTAATAATAATCATGATCACTGTACAACTTTAATTCATCACGCCCTTTATCTCGTTTATTCAATTATCACATAAAAAGAGAATTGATAAGATTAAACAGAGAATGATCTTTGCAACAGAAAGATAAAAAAGTCCTTATTATTATATATAATAGCGCAATCTAATTTGTGATAAGTCGTTTTTTCAATCCAAGTGCAAATTTCCTCCTTTAAGTGCAATTTTCTTATTAAGATGAAAAGCATCATTGTAAGTGAACCTATGCCCGTTGTAAAAGCTGGAAAATATGTCCACCTTTTGATGACCATAATAAAAAAATATGCAACATGGATAAGAAAATGCCGCAATTATCAAGAGTATTATAGCCATTGAATATCCTTCGAGAGAATTTTTCTCATTATCCATTCAATGTCATTTGTAAATTCTTCTTGGTTTCATCATGTCATATATCGTGTTTAGCTCTATGCAAAAACGCGCTATCTGTTTAACATTTTCATCATCACCGGTCCTCATACTCGACACGAGATCAATCATTTGTGTTTCGAAACTCATGCCATTTTCACTTGAAGAATTAAGAAACTTTTTCGCGTAATCAATCATGGGGTCGGTAGAATTCATAGACATATTATAGGCCCAAATAAAATCGCTTTCTCTCCAGTTATAGTCATTACGCAAACTGCTTATGACATTGAGTAACATATCTGCTGATATCCATTCATTATAATCACCACGCAATAAATTAACAAAACGTCCACATAAAACAATCAGTATGTGACGATGCCGTATAATGTCAAACTTTGGTACGATATTCTGATAGCCATGGCTGTATACAAATTTTTTTGCTTGTTCATGCTTTTGAAAATGTTCAAAAGCGCCGTAATTTTCACTGATATATTTTTCGTAAAGTCTATCGTACTGTTCTAGACTATCCACGCGCGTACATCCCACCAATACAAATACAGAAAAAAGAGTTATCAATGTTACAACACGCGTTATGGATAACGATTTCATTGCTTTACCTTTTAATGACCATAATTTGTACGGCTTAACAGATTCCTATCAAATATATTAATATATGCTGTTTTCTTGTGGCTTATTTGTAGCAAATTGTACTCAACAATATTTCTGTACTTGGTTTTATTCCCTCTCAAAGAGGGGGGATGTCATTCAAAGTTTCCATAGATAAGTTTATTATCTGGATCAGAAATTTTCTAACATCAGAAAATACAGAGCTAACGCCACAATCAAAGAGAAAATACTCAAAAATGAGAATGTACAACGTAAAAAATTATCTCAACAAGATAATTGATATTTTAAAGAAAACAGCAATAAAACGCGTTAAATATATCAACAATAAAATCAGTCATGAGGAAAGCCTATTTGAACAGGCTATAAATTGTCCGACTGCTTAAATTAGCTCTAATGAGATAAAGTGTTACCAGTAAGGAACCAATGAAAATGAGAAAACTGCTCCATCACCATTCCTTAATAAGTATATAATCCGGCACAATCATGTTCTTTATCAGCATCCAATCTTGTCAGCAACCCTTTGTGTAATATTCATGAGCAGCATTTTTATTTCTTTTGTAATGATTGTTATGCCATTTTAATGATTATTATGCCAAGCCCACTTATAACGTACAAGCAGATGACTTTGATTGCTTCAACATACATAGATTTTAAATAAGAATAACTGAGACTATTCAGTCTTTCTCATTCAACATGCAAAAACAACGATGCGCCTTAATAAATCAAAGCCTTGCCCCACTATGAAATCCTATAAAACACGTATCGTAATAAGTTAATATTCTCACTGAACTTTTTTGAGAGTTCCTTCTAAAAAAAATACTGCTAACAAGTAAATCAATAAATAAATAGCAAAAATATAAACGAGTGAGAAAAAGCCAAATATATTGACCATATACGCACTCATGTAAAAAAATACCAATAAGCTAAATCTCCCAACAGTTGACAAGAAAGATTCATATGTAGCCCTGAAATAATCACTAATACTATCATGCAAAACAACTTCTACACGAAGATATGTATACTTAATGAGATAAAAAATCATACAGACTAAAATGACAGCCATTTCTTTTCTTGGTTCAAAGAAAGCAACGGTAAAAATCAGTGAAGCCGAAAGAAACAACAGTAAAATAAAATTCACTCTTTCACTTAGTTTTGTAAAGAGAAGACTAGCCAAGAGCTGAGAGAACAATATAAGTGAAAATGTCACACCAAGATCAAAATAAGTGACATTAATATTATGATCTTTAAATATCCACTGCCAATACTGCGAGAATATATTGAAAAAGATCAATGAAAAATAAAAGCATAAAGAGATATAAGGAACTTTAATAAAAATAGATAACATCTCCTTAGCTTCACAAATGAGAGAATTCGCTTTATTTGGTTTTTTCTCCCCCTTCAAGTCATCAAGAAAAAACAAACCAAATAGTGTTGTCATCAACATTAAAAACGCCGCGATATACCATATATATTGGCTAGAATAATCAGCAAAATATGCCCCGATTAAACTGAATATAAACATGCCGATGTAATTATATTGAGAGCTGGAACCAAGCACTTTTTTAGTCGATGTCAATTTTTCTTTTGCATATTGAACAAGTAAAGCATTATAGGCTCCAGCAATTAATGTCAGCGATAAGGCATTAAAAGTTTCTGCCAAAAGAAAACCATAAAAGCTTGTAGAAAATCCCATGAGAAAGAGCCATGTAGCAGCAAAAGCCGCTGCCAAAACGATCGATATTTTATAACTTTTTCGATCAGCAAAATATCCCAGAGGAATATCGGTAACCATCATAATAAAAGCCTGAAACGACTTAATGATCCCAATATCAATAAGCGTTAAGCCTTTTTCAAGCATATAAAAGACAATAAAGGCGCCGGTTAAAATCCTTATACCGTTAAATAAAAAGCCAAACGCTAATATACTTGTCATGCACTCCCCCCAATAACGCCAAAAAAGGCACCCGTATACATCATTTTATATCAATATAAAAGCTTACATTTTACGACAAATAGGACTATAATCGCTATAAGGATTTCTAATCCTATCAATTTGATACCCCAAAAAATGCTGGGAAAATGCCTGAAAAATCAATAAACAATGTTCTTTCTATAATTTGATATTTGAAGAATCCGTTAAATATTTTACTGTCTCAAGAGCAGCCAAAAACCAGCAACAACATTTACGGATCTATTTAAAGTATTCATATCGTTTTGCTTAATAGTCTTAACACACTCAAACTCATTAATATCCTTCATAAGCTTCTGATTCTAAAACAGGCATATCATCTGGTTTTACCTAAAATAATAAGCAACCAACAACAGTATTGACCATAGCTAAAGCAGCAGCATACAACAGCACCATCTTCACATTGAAGACAGCTTGTTTTAAAAAAACGACACACCCTTTTTACTTCAACCTTATGCGATTTTTACCTCAACCTTGCCCAAAGCGTGTATGAATATAATCACTCAAAAGCGCTTCAAATTCTTCAGCAATGTGATCACCCCGCAAAGTTTTTACCTTTTGTCCCTCAATAAAAACAGGTGCCGCAGGACTTTCCCCCACTCCAGGCAAAGAGATTCCAATATCCGCATGCTTTGACTCCCCCGGTCCATTGACGATACATCCCATCACAGCAACCTTCAAGCTTTCAACGCCAGGGTATTTTTCACGCCAAACAGGCATATTTTTGTATAAATCTGCTTCAATTTTTTGTGCCAATTGTTGAAAGACCGTTGAGGTTGTGCGCCCACAACCAGGACAAGCCGCAACAACAGGCAAAAATTGCCGAAACCCCATCACTTGCAAAAGTTCTTGCCCCACCTTTACTTCTCGTGTCCGATCACCACCAGGTTTTGGTGTTAAGGAAATTCGTATCGTATCACCAATCCCTTGCTGTAATAAAATACCCAAAGCCACCGAAGAAGCAACAATGCCCTTTGTTCCCATCCCAGCTTCCGTTAATCCCAAATGAAGAGCATAATCACAACGCACCGCCAAGGTGGTATAAACAGCAATAAGATCTTGGACATCACTCACTTTAGCAGAAAGAATAATTTTATCACGTCCCAATCCCATCTCTTCAGCCCAAAGAGCCGATTGCAGAGCAGACTGCACAACAGTTTCCCGCATCACTTCAGCAACCGATAAAGGATTTTCTTGCTGTGCATTTTCATTCATAAGCCGTGTTAACAACGCATTATCAAGAGAGCCCCAATTCACGCCAATGCGAATAGGTTTATGATACCGACAAGCAATCTCAATAATTTCTGCAAATTGACGATCTTTTTTTGCGCCAAAACCAACATTTCCAGGATTGATGCGATATTTTGTAAGCGCCTCAGCACACGCAGGATGCTCAGATAAAAGCTTATGTCCAATATAATGAAAATCCCCAACCAATGGTACAAAAAATCCTAACCTCTCCAATCGCTCCCGTATTTTTGGTACAGCCGCCGCCGCTTCATCGCGATCAACAGTAATCCGAACCAATTGTGAACCAGCTTGCCAAAGAGCAGCTACTTGAGAAACAGTTGCATCAACATCAGCGGTATCTGTATTAGTCATTGACTGTACAACTATCGGGCTCTGCCCCCCAATAATCACATCACCAACAGCAACACCAACAGATCGACGACGCTCAAGTGGTTTAGATAAAAAATAGGTCGTACTCATCAAGTCCTCAAATTTTTAAAACCTGCGCTATCAATCATTATTTACATTGACTTCCTCCGCGCTTCAAAGGACGAAAATTACACCGCCCACCAATCTTAACAGATTGCTCTCAAAAGGTTCTACCTACTAACACTGATGCAATACAATTCATAGGTGGATTCATTCTATAGACGCACCGGATAAGTTCTACTACTTCTGTTCAAGTTTATACTTCTACACTTGGTTGCTTCAAAAAGAAACTGAAACAAAACAGAGACAATACTGTATTTTTAAGTTGCATGCCGATACCTTAATCAACGTCACCACAAAACAGTGTTTACAACACAACAGATAACGCCTAACAAAGCGCAATTTTTAAAAATGCATGAAAGACATCGCCAAATTAATCCAACATATTGATTTATAATAATCTATTTTTTACAAATTTGAATAGCAACCCCAAATATCGTAAGATTTCCTCATTTTAAATCTTCTTAATTGAATCAATCAATACCACTCCCTACAGCCACAAGAGAATAGGTAGATAAAAATTCCTTATAAACTATTTCAAGTGCCAAAAGCTATCCCAACACTTTAAACAAACAAAAAAATGAAGACATCGCACACCATCTTTATGAATGAATCTTACACCATTTTGTAAAAATTTTTACCTTACATCCTTAACAAACACCATCACGAAATGAACTCAAGCACATTAAGAAATGCCTCATTAAACCCAAACTCTTAACTCTCATCTCACCCACGCGCGGCATTATCAATGCAACCTTTCAATTTTCAAGCCGTTATAGCAAAACCCCAAACACCATCCCAACTGTCACACAACAATTTAACACATGAAGGAGTCAATAAATGTGTCTATTTTCACCCCATAGAAAAAATGCTAAAATTAAAAAACGTATAGCACAATTAAAAAGAGAGCTGGTCCCCGTAAATCATTGGAGTTTTCAAAATGATAGCTTTGAAAATATTTCTGAGCTGTTTAACACATGGAAACAAAAAGGCCGTCACGCACTTTATCACCTCAACGAACATGCTACAGAATTAAAGAAAAAAGCGAAAGAAAATCCTAAAAAAACCCTCGCATTAGCAGCAGGAGTCGTTTTAGTAAGCTTCTTACTGATCCGTAAAAATTAATAACACAACCAATAACCTTCCCTTTTAATGCCCGCCTCAAAACGGGCATTTTTATGGTTTACAAAATATAAACTTTACGTCTTTCTCCTAACTTTACGCCCTCACCCAAAAGGATAAGTTTCCCATCCGACCCAGTCTATAATCCAATTTTTTATCTGGCTTCCCCCTACCCCCATCTTCCAAACATGCGGTGACACCACACCTCAAAGGACAGTGTTGTGCAAAACCACAAGCAAAGCTTCCAATACTCCACCCCCCCTACTGAGTTAGTTCAAAAGAAATGGAAGTGAGTAAAGATGCATGCGCTTTAATATTCTAAGGAACATTATTTTACATCATGACATAAAAGTATAAGAAGCCTAAGAGCTTTAAAACATGTAGTATAGCAAACCAAACGAAATCTTCCAATGTAAACAACCACTTGCTATAAGTAAATGACGCAAAAATTAAACTGAAAAAACCCAAAATTTCATCCTCCAGAATCGACTCGCTGCGAAGTATCTACATAGGTAACCACGGACATGCCAGGAATGAGTTTTTCAATCCCTTCCTGCCCAGGATCTAAAGCAATCCGTACTGAAATACGTTGCGCAATTTTGATAAAATTACCAATTGTCGTATCCGTTTTTAACAATGAAAATTCTGAGCCTGTAGCAGGTGCAAAACGAACCACACGCCCTGTTAACTTTTTGTTGTTCAATGCATCAACAGAAAAAACAACCGGTTGTCCCACACGCATCTGAGAAAGTTGCGTTTCCTTATAATTAGCAATAATCCAAATATCATCAGAAATAACAGAGACCAATTGTGTCCCTGGCATAACATATTGCCCTACCCGCGCTCCAACTAATCCAATATAGCCTGTTCGAGGAGATAAAATCTTTGTGTGATCGAGATTAAGTTTTGCCAACTCAACACTCACCTTCGCTCCCGCAATTTCTGACTGTAAACTTTGCCGTTCAAGATCCAATTGTTTTTGCAATTGGCGTTTTGTTTCGAGAGCTGTCAAGAGTTGTGAAAGAGGACGAGAAACAGAACTTGCCGCATCACCAAAACCTAACTTTTTACTATCTGGAACAACATTGGAAAATGCTCGTGAACGCGCCAATTCCACCTCTGCTGTATTAATTTCGCCCTGCAAAAGCTGTGCTTGTAATTCAATACTTGCCAGTTTTGCATTTTTTGAATCGAGAACAGCCTGTGCCCGTGCAAGCTGCTGCCGAAAAAGAGAATCATCGAGCTCAAAAAGCAGCATTCCCTTTTCAACGCGTTGATAATCTTGCACATAAATCCGTGCGATTACCCCAGAGATCTGTGAACTAACCAGAGTAACATTGCCCTTAATAGAAGCATTATCCGTTATTTGAATGTTACTCACAAAAGGAGGAAGTCTCCAAGCCCACAAAATCAGCAAAACACCCGTAATGCCCGATAGGAATGCAACAATCGTAGCTTTTGACCGTAATTTTTTTATCATTTTTTTTGCACCCCTCTTTTTATGACATTACTCTACTTTTCTAATGCACGCAAAGAGCATGACTTAACAATCATTGTGGCAAGAAAAATAACGAATACAACCATTGAAATATAAAAATAAAGCCGAAAAACGTCATCATAAGCAAAAATATTTGCTGTTAACTTAAATTTCTCTATCAACATAGAAGTACCCTGCTCACTTCTCAAGCCATTGGGAACAGAAACACCATAAGAAGGCGAAAATAAAGTATTCATCTCACCAGAAATAAGCGGATCAGTAATAATAATATTTTGTGTTAAGGACTCAAAGTTCTTATGGGCAAAATAAAACTGAAGGCTGCCAAAAAAAGCCGACCCCATCAATCCCCCTGTCACTTGCGTTAGCAAAAAAACAGCAATAAAACTTAAAACGTAACGCGGTCCTCGCTCACCAGCGATCACAAACCCTTTGAAAAGAGCAGGAGGCAAAAAAAGTGCATAACTAAAACTCACCAACCCTTGGCTCAACATCATATCTTGTGGGCGCGTTAAATGGTTTACATGACTATCTAAATAAGCTCCTAACGCCAAACAACCCAAAGACAACAAATAAAAATAATCCTCACGCCCCGCCCGTAAAAAAAAGACACAAACAGCCCCCCCTAACAGAATCCCTAATGTCACCGCAAGATACATGGGCGCCATCTCACGATTGAGCAAACCAAAAAGATTAAAAAACCCTACGGGCAAATTTGACCGCTCCAATAAAAAAACATGAAAAATAAATAAAATAAAAACAGATTGGACCATTTCTTTACTGAAAATCCAACGGAGATCAATCAACGGTTTTTCTCTATTAAGCTCAATAATAATAGCAATAGCCAACGAGAAAATAGCAAGTGCGAGCCCCCAACCAATCCATGGTGCTTCATACCACCAATACAATATGCCAACAGACATGATCACAGCATTTAATCCAAGACCAAGAGCAATCAAACCATAGCTTATCCAATCTAATTTTTGAATAACCTTACTACGCACAACAGGAGTAAGAGGCAAAGTATAGATACAGACCAAGCTGATAAGAACCAACCCCATTTCCAGAGCGGAAAGACTGGAAAAACCACCATTTTCCAGCAAATCAGGAGAAATCAAACGTGATAAAGGTGCCGCTAAAGCCGCATTCATATAATTCAAACTAAGACCAACAGTAAACTTCTTTGCTGGAGCAAAAGCCTCCATCATATAAAGCAGCGCAAGCGAAGCCAAAGGAGCAGCAGCAATCCCAGCAAAAAAGCGAATAATCAATGCAGAACGCAAATCCGTAACAAAGAGCTGCAACACGCAAACCAAAACAAAGCCAAGAATTGATAATTCAGCAAAAGCGCGCAGCCCAAATTGATAGCGGATTTTGATCAACATAATCGCTACACTCACATTTGGCGCCATATAAGCCGCTACCAGCCATGTCGTCTCGGCCAAAGTTGCATGAAAATCACCCGTAAGATGGACAATGTTAGACTGAACAATATTAGCCCCTAAACCATAAGCCCATTGCAAAATAAGAGAAGCAAAAATATAAACAAAGCACTTTGGCAAAGGTCCCGCAAAGACACGACCAGGATGAGGAAAAGGTTTTGCACTCCTTTTAGCAGACACAACCGTACTCTTTTTTCCGCTCATGTCATCTTTTCCTGTATACTCTGCTACGCTTCTATCAACACAGCACCATCAGCTGACAACTGCTGGAAAAAAGCCTCTATTTTATGATTGTCCTCATCACTTGTCCCTCCTTCTAACGTCGCTTGAATCTGCAAAATCTGCTGTTCTAATACATCAAAAGAAAGATTCTCTACAGCCACAACGTGCTCTACCAATAAAGAGCAGCCTGAAAAGGTAATATTTGCAACACCCCCGCATACAACAAATAATTTTTCACCCACAGAGGTGCGAACACGAACACTGCCCAACACAATACTTGCCACCAATGGCGCATGATGCGCCATAACTGTCAAATAACCTGAGGCTGAAGGAAGAACAACAGACACTACCTGCTCTGAAAACACAATTTTTTCAGGCGATACAAGCTCAAATAAAAAACGCTCTTCTCTATTGTTTTCCACAAAAGTCTCCACAATACCCGATATAAGGACTCTCCGTTTTCTCCAACGACTCGTCCTTTGTTAACGAAAAATACCCATGACAGTTTTCTCTTGAATAAGAAGCTTCCTACTAAGAAGCCTCTGCCATGAGACGCTTTCCTTTTTCAAGTGCTTCATCAATCGAACCAACCATATAAAAAGCAGCTTCTGGTAAATCATCGTAATCGCCAGCACAAAGCCCCTTAAAGCCTTTGATTGTCTCTTCCAAAGGAACGAGTTTCCCCGGCGAACCAGTAAAGGCTTCCGCAACATGGAAAGGTTGCGAAAGGAAACGTTCAATTTTACGTGCCCGCCCCACCAGCAATTTGTCATCTTCAGAAAGTTCATCCATTCCAAGAATAGCAATAATATCCTGAAGCGCTCTATAACGTTGTAAAATGGTTTGCACTTGACAAGCAACAGTGTAATGCTCTTCCCCCACAATCAATGGATCCAACATACGCGAGAAAGAATCAAGCGGATCAACCGCTGGATAAATCCCCTTTTCCGCAATAGAGCGCGAAAGAACAGTTGTTGCATCCAAATGAGCAAAAGACGCTGCCGGCGCCGGATCCGTCAAGTCATCTGCCGGAACATAAATTGCCTGAACGGAAGTAATAGAGCCTGTTTTTGTACTGGTAATACGTTCTTGCAACGCCCCCATATCCGTTGCCAAAGTCGGCTGATACCCAACAGCAGAAGGAATACGCCCTAAAAGAGCAGATACCTCAGCTCCTGCTTGCGTGAAACGGAAAATATTATCCACAAAGAAGAGAACATCTTGTCCTTCATCACGGAAACTTTCTGCAATTGTCAATCCTGAAAGAGCCACACGCGCACGCGCTCCTGGTGGTTCATTCATTTGCCCGTAAACAAGGGCACACTTTGACCCTTCCGTTGAACCATTATTCTCTTTTGGATTCACATTCACGCGGCTTTCGATCATTTCATAATAAAGATCATTTCCTTCACGTGTACGTTCTCCCACACCAGCAAATACAGAATAGCCACCATGTGCCTTTGCAATATTGTTTATAAGCTCCATAATGAGAACGGTTTTTCCAACACCAGCACCACCAAACAAGCCAATTTTACCCCCTTTAGAATAAGGGGCTAACAAATCCACGACTTTAATACCGGTTACGAGAATTTCCGAAACAGTCGATTGTTCAACATATTCAGGTGCCTCTTGGTGAATAGAACGTGTTTTGGTTGAAGCGATTGGTCCCACATTATCCACCGGTTCCCCAATCACATTCATAATACGTCCCAACGTTGCTTCTCCTACAGGAACGCTAATTTGTGTGCCTGTATCCACAACCTTTTGGCCCCGCATCAAACCATCAGTCGTATCCATAGCAATCGTACGTACGGTATTTTCACCCAAATGCTGCGCAACTTCTAATACCAAGCGATTGCCTAAATTCTCTGTTTCCAAAGCGTTGAGAATTTTTGGCAATTCACCTTCAAATTGCACATCAACGACAGCACCAATAATCTGCTTGATTTCACCAACAGCGCCTTTTGCATGCTCTTCTTTTTTTGCGGATGTATCTTTTTTTACAGGTGTATCTTTAGCTGCATCACGCGCAGGTACAGAGGAAGCCTTTACATCCACTTGAGATTTCGAAGCGGCTTTTTTCACGCTGGAACGAGCAGCTGGTTTCTTTTTTTCACCTTTTTCTGTTCCTTTGCTTGAGGTTACTGCTTTTACCATCAATCCTTACCTTCTCCATTTAAAGCGCCTCAGCGCCCGCAATAATTTCGATCAATTCTGTCGTAATCTGTGCTTGACGTTGACGATTATAAGCCACCGTCAATTTACTAATCATTTCACCCGCATTGCGCGATGCATTATCCATAGCTGTCATCTTGGCGCCCATTTCACCAGCAACATTTTCTAGCAAAGCCCGAAAGATTTGCACCGAAAGATTACGTGGTACAAGGGCCTCTAAAAGAGACGCAGCATCAGGTTCATATTCATAAACAATCGATTGTGAACCTTTGTTATGATCGGTTTGCTCCACAATATCTATTGCCCCAACAGCTGCTTTTGGAGCAACCATTGGAATCAAATCCAAAGCTGTTGGACGCTGATTAATTACGGAAACAAATTCAGAATAAAACAGCGTACAAACATCGAAAGCGCCTTCATTGAATAAATCAACAATCCGTTGACTAATCATCACTGCTTCTGCAAAACCAATTCGCTTTACAGCATGCAAATCGATATGATCAATTATCAAGCCTTTGTAATCACGCGATAAAATATCCGCGCCTTTTTTACCCACAGTGATAATTTTTACTATTTTATCAGCCGCCAACAATGCCTTAATCTGTTCACGTGCACGACGAGCAATTTGCACGTTAAAAGCACCACACAAACCGCGCTCAGCAGTACACACCACCAAAAGATGTACATCATCGCGCCCCGTACCACGCATAAGAGTAGGCGCATCAACACCATCTACATCAGCAGCAACACTGGTCAAAATATCAGCCATTCTCTTCGCATAAGGGCGTGCAGACTGCGCTGCCTCTTGAGCACGATGCAACCTTGCCGCTGCAACCATTTGCATAGCTTTGGTAATCTTTTGTGTTGCTTTAACCGAAGCGATACGGTCTCTAAGATCTTTTAGTGAAGCCATTCAAGCATTCCATCAATTCATCACGAGAAATTTTTCGCATAAGTATCAAGAACAGTTATCAACTTATCTTTCAGCTCATCTGTTATTTGCTTTTGCTCAGCAATTGCCTTTAAGAGATCTTGATAATCACTACGCAAAAGCACTAAAAGCCCCTGCTCAAACCGCGCAACATCAGAAACCGCCAAAGCATCAAGATAGCCATTCACACCCGCGAAAATAACCACCACCTGTTCTTCTGTTTTGAGCGGAGAAAATTGCGGCTGCTTCAACAGCTCTGTCAAACGCGCACCCCGATTTAACAGACGCTGGGTTGACGCATCCAAATCAGAGCCAAACTGCGCAAAAGCTGCCATTTCACGATATTGCGCCAATTCACCTTTAATCGAGCCAGCAACTTGCTTCATTGCCTTAATTTGTGCAGCAGAACCAACACGCGATACAGAAAGACCAACATTTACAGCAGGACGAATTCCTTGATAAAACAAATTAGTCTCTAGAAAAATTTGCCCATCAGTAATCGAAATCACATTTGTAGGAATATAGGCAGAAACATCATTTGCTTGCGTTTCAATAACCGGCAAAGCTGTCAACGACCCAGATCCATTTTCCGCATTCAACTTCGCAGCCCGCTCTAAAAGACGCGAATGCAGATAGAAAACATCTCCCGGATAAGCTTCACGACCTGGAGGACGACGCAATAAAAGAGACATTTGACGATACGCCACCGCCTGTTTTGATAAGTCATCATAACCAATCAAAGCATGTTGCCCATTATCACGGAAATACTCACCCATAGCACACCCAGCAAGAGGTGCAATAAATTGCAGTGGTGCTGGATCAGAAGCAGTCGCTGCAACAATAATAGAATATTCCAGCGCTCCACGTTCTTCTAAAACTTTAACGAACTGTGCCACCGTCGAACGCTTTTGACCGATAGCCACATAAATACAATAAACTTTATCTTGCTCTCGTCCAGCCCCTTTTTCATGAAAAGGTTTTTGGTTTAAAAATGTATCGAGCAAAATTGCTGTTTTTCCTGTTTGGCGATCACCAATCACCAATTCACGCTGCCCCCGTCCAATAGGGATGAGTGCGTCAATCGCTTTCAAGCCGGTCGACATCGGTTCATGGACAGACTGACGCGGAATAATTCCAGGAGCCTTAACATCGACACGACGACGCTCTGTTGCTTTAATGGGCCCCTTACCATCGATAGGGTTTCCCAACGCATCAACCACACGCCCAAGCAAAGCGGGACCCACAGGAACATCGACGATAGCGCCTAGCCGCTTTACACAATCACCTTCACGAATATCACGATCTGAGCCAAAAATGACCACACCAACATTATCAACTTCCAAATTGAGTGCCATACCACGCACACCATTTGGAAAGGCGACCATTTCCCCTGCTTGGACATTATCCAAACCATAAACGCGAGCAATACCATCCCCTACAGAGAGAACCCAACCAATTTCTGAAACCTCAGCCTTTTGGTCAAAGTTTTTGATTTGCTCTTTTAGAATTTTTGAAATTTCAGATGGTCTAATATCCATCAGCTGACCTCTTTTTTCAATGCAAGCTTAAGTGAAGACAATTTTGTGAGAAGAGACGTATCAATTTGAGACGACCCCACACGAACGATTAATCCACCAAGAATTGTTGGATCCACAATGATGTGCAGCAAGACTTTTCCTCCAACAACACCTTCCAAAGCCTCACACAACTCTTGTCTTTGTTGAGAATTTAAGGGGCACGCAGAAACAATTTGCGCAGTAACCTGCCTACGAGCGCGTGCAACACAATGCTGAAAAGCACGTAAAATACCAAATACGGCACTAAGCCTACGGTTTATTGCAATAACGCGTAAAAAATTACCAATGACCTGCCCTGCGTTTTTATCAGCAAATTTGATGTTTGCACAAACAGATTGCATCACCTTAATTTGCTCTTTAACTGAAAAGAATGGACTAAGCACAAAGCGTTTTAAATCCTTATGCTCCAAAACAAGCAAAAGATCCTCTACTGCCTTTTCAACCTTTTCAACGTTTCCGGCTTCTTGAACGCAATCAAAAAGCGCTTGCGCATAGCGTTGATCTACCAACGGCAGCGGTATGAGAGAAAATGAATCCGACACGAAATACCGCCTCTTTCCCTTGAGCGACTCTCTGATAGTTATCAGATGAAATGAAACAGACATTCTCAATCTTAAGAATCTTTATTCTTAAAACCTAGAACAAAAACCACTTGGTTTCTAGCATAGACATAGCCGACTCGCAACACCACAAATCGCTGCTTTTTAAAAATTTTAATAAAATATTCAAAATATTTTTGAAAAGCATTTTTTTTAGATATACAGGATGGCATCACAGTTTTTTATGCCTCTTTTTGACATTCTCTGAGCGATTTTTGCACTCTCTTTGATTTTTCTTCAAATGCCCTTGCCACCATAACAAAACACTTCTTCTCTAAAAAACACTCCCTTTATCACCACAAGACCTTTAATGAGATGCAGCTGCGATTGAAAAAGTCTATTATTTCAAACTGATAAGAAAGAAAAAAACAATGAATATCCTCCTAAAAATTAAAGAAAACATTGCTCTTTTTTCTTCAAATACCCACTCCTTTTAAAAAATTTCACCAAGTAATATTTTCTTGTAAGCACACTCTTTAAATATACAAAACTTTGATTTATAATGATAATATATCATTTTTCATCCGGATAAGCTTCAAATATCGACAAATTCTCTCTTTTCAAATTTTTTTATCAAAATCACGCCCTTCATTAAGCCCGCGTAGCTTCACTTTATATGGCACTATATTGCACTGATTTTAGAAGAAGCATAGATCAATATCAATTTGAACTCGAATAGAATTGGGTATTTTGGGTGTATAGCTAAGCATTTTCAGCCCTTATAAAAAGAATCCGCCTATCAAAAGAATACTGTCCATCATACAAAAAAGAAGTAAAAGCCGAAATGATAGCGCCCTTGAAAGAAGAGAAGCGCTTCTGCTGGTTCTATCACAAAGATATTTTTTCCCGTGGCTCTACTTAATGCAATGGACATGTATCATATTTTGCTGCTTGGATGCTTGTTCTGAATAATATAAGAGTTCAAGTAAAGCACCTTAAGCAAAGAGATCTTCACTTATGCGATACTGGTTTTAGAAAAAACTTTGCGGATCAATATCAATTTGAACCCGAACGGAACTGGGCATTTTAGGTGTACCGCTAAGCATTGCACGTATAAACCCTTGTATATCAAAAGAACGCTGTCCTTGCAGCAAAAGCCGAAAACGATAACGCCCCCGAACCAAAGCCAAAGGCGCTTCTGCTGGTCCCATAACCGAGATATTTTTTTCCCGTGGCGCTGCCTGACGCAATGCGCGCGCATAATGTTCTGCTGCTTGGCGCTGTTGTGCAGACACGATCAAAGAGGCAAGCCGCCCATAGGGGGGCAAATGATAATGCTGACGTGCTGCAATCTCACGTGTGTAAAAATCTTCTGGCTGGCATGCAAGTAAGGCTTTGATGACCGGATGATCTGGTTGATAAGTTTGCAATAATCCTAAACTTTTCAATCCCACACGCCCTGCTCTTCCGGTAACTTGAGAAAGTAGCTGATAGGTACGTTCACTTGCGCGTAAATCGCCATTGGCAAGACCAAGATCAGCATCAATAACACCAACCAGAGAGAGCTTGGGAAAATGATGTCCTTTAGCGACCAGCTGTGTTCCAATAATAATGTCCACATCGCCATTGGCAATGGCTTGTAATTCGCTTCGCAACTGCCCAATCCCTCCTTTGAGATCTGTTGAAAGGATCAATGATCGCGCTTGAGGAAAAAGCATTTGTGTTTCTTCGGCAATCCTTTCCACACCTGGTCCGCAAGCCACAAGATGATCTAAGGTTCCGCATTCAGGACAGGCTTCAGGAAGTGGTTCATGATATCCACAATGATGACATTTCAGTTGCCCTTGCGCACGATGTTCGACCAACCAACTTGAACAATCGGTACAATGAAAACGATGTCCGCAAATTCGGCATAAAGTCAAAGGTGCATAACCACGACGATTAAGAAAAAGAAGAGCTTGTTCGCCCTTATCAAGCGTTTGTTTTAAAGCCCTTTCAAGAGCACAGGAAATAAAGCGCCCCTTTTGCACCCCCCCTTGGCGCATATCAACCACCCGCAACTGTGGAAGTGCAACTTCTTTAAAACGGGAAGGTAAATGCACCTTTTGATAACGCCCTTTTAAAACATTGGCTTGGCTTTCAATCGACGGTGTGGCTGAAGATAAAATAACAGGAAAACGCTCAAAAGAGCCTCGTGCAACAGCCATATCACGCGCATGATAAAAAATGCGCTCTTCTTGTTTATAAGCGCTATCATGTTCTTCATCGACAACAATCAAGCCAAGCTTAGGAAAGGGAAGAAAAAGCGCCGAACGAGCCCCAGCCACAACACGCACCCGCCCTTCTGCGACTTGCCGCCAGACGCGTTCTCTACGACGTGGCGTCAAATCAGAATGCCATTCTGCTGCAGCAGCGCCAAAGCGCGCATAAAAACGATCTAAAAACTGCTGAGTTAAAGCAATTTCCGGCAACAAAATTAAAACCTGCTTGCCTCCTTTGAAGGCTTGAGCAACCGCTTCAAAATAAACCTCTGTCTTTCCAGACCCAGTCACACCATCAAGCAAAAAAACTTGAAACTGAGAAGATAAAACACCTTCCCGCAACATTGTTGCTGCTTCATTTTGCGCTCCCTGCAACTGAGGGGGACAAAAATCAGGATCAGGCATGCCCACAAGATCAGGAGCAGGAACCTTAACATCTTCAAAAATTCCTAGCGCTTTTAAACCTTCAACAACAGAAGCCGAAGTTCCAGCCGCATGTGCCAGACCAGAACGTGTCCATATCTTCTCACTGCGCACCAATTCCAAAACCCGTGACCGCGCTGGTGTGAGACGTTCTACATTTCCACCACAATATCGCAAACCCAGCATCTGCGCTTCCGGCTCTAAAGCAGCCGGTACAGACAAAACCAATCGTGCAACAAGACCAAAAGGCGCCATTGTATAGCGACTAACAAAACGCAAAAATGTGATCATTTCTGCCTTTAATGGGGGACAATCAAAAACATGAAGCAGAGAGCGTAATTTTTCACGCGCCACCGAAGCAGACTTTTGCCCATCGGCTGTCTGCTCTCCAACATCCACAACAAAACCGCAAAGCTCACGCCCCATCACCGGAACCCGAACAAAGGAACCAACGTTCACCTCCATAAAAGATGGAACTTTATAACTATAAGCATGAGCAACAGGAAGAGGAACCAATACGGATACAATCTTTTCCTCTATCATGTTTGAATTCATCTTTTAAACCAATCTACGACCTATTGAGCACCAACAAGTCTAAACCTTAATCTTTAAACACTCTTATAAAATTCATTGCAGGATTCAATCCCCCCGATCACAACACTTTTCTAACAAAAATTCTTTTTAACACGCATTCCATCACCAAAGTGCCAATAAAAGGACCAATCTCATCGTCTATAACAAAAAACTCTATAGCAAAAAAAAACAGCACCATTCTTCTGTGCAAATAAAGCGCATCACTATTAAGCATTCAACATGATATCGTAAGTGCGTCCTTTAACAAAGCGATCCCATAGTATGACTTTTTTCCAATGCACACTTTTATTTTTTTACCGCCTCATATCTCAATTTATCTTCAACAAACTGATTTATAAAGATATAATCATTATTCTACCTATTGTAATAAAAACCCTCAATACGATAATTTTTTTCATTTCAAACCCATTGAGGAACATTTGTAAATCCTTATTGATGAAAAAGTATCCATGATTTTAATTATAGGGAGAATAATATTGCAAATGGAGCCGTTACAATATTCACCTTGGCTTTGTGCCAAAACGTGAAAACACGTGTATACATCTTTCAGCTTGATTGAGAATCAAGCAACAATACAAGCAGCACAAAAGCGTATTTTTGAAGAATGGGGAAAACAGAATAAATCAATGTAATTGACCATAAAAAAACCCTTCATGCGTAAAATTTTACAGGCGTTCTTCAACAGTGTTTTACGACAAAATAAATCCATCCGCTTTCATCAAAAACAAAGTTAAACATACCCCCTAAAAAAGGAAGGTATCTTATGATGCACTCTCAAATATCAAGAGCAATGGCAAATAGGAAATAAACAAAGTGTTTGATAATGCTAGCTTATTTCCATAAATATAAAAACACCGCTACGCAAAGATTCCAATACGCAAAAATGTTGGTACGCAATGAATTCTATGCCTTATCACGAGTAACACTATAAAATGGGTGTGGAAACGATAAATCATATTTCTTTACCGAAAACGGGTACATGATTAACACCATAGCATTCTTGTTCTTTACACAGATATTAATTCTTTCTCTTGCTTTTGCAGTCAACAATAGCGCATAACAAAAAATAGGATAAAGCTAAAAAAAAGAGGTTAGAGATGAAATTTTTTGTGGATAGCGCCAATATTGAAGAAATTCAAGAGTTACAGAATTTAAGCCTTGTTGATGGTGTTACCACCAATCCCTCTCTTATCCTAAAATCAGGACGCAATATTCTTGATGTTACAAAAGAAATTTGTGCTCTCGTTAGCGGACCTGTTTCTGCTGAAGTTGCAGCAACGGAATTTGAAAGCATCATGAAAGAAGCAACTGTTTTAGCAAAGATTGCCGACAATATTTGTATCAAGCTTCCTTTAACACTCGATGGATTAAAAGCCTGTAAAGCCCTCACAGCAGCAGGACTAAAAACAAATCTCACACTTTGTTTTTCTGCCAATCAAGCCTTATTAGCCGCCAAAGCAGGCGCAACATTCGTTTCACCTTTTATTGGTAGACTTGATGATTGTGGAAATGATGGAAGTGAACTGCTTCATGAAATTCGCACAATTTATGATAACTATAACTTTGAAACACAAATCTTGGCCGCTTCAATCCGCACCGTTAATCATGTCAAAGAAGCAGCACTCAGTGGTGCTGACATTGCAACAGTTCCACCAGCAATCTTAAAAGCACTGGTCAAACACCCTCTCACCGACAAAGGGTTGCAAATATTCCTCGACGACTGGAAAAAAACAGGACAAAATATTGCTTAATATCTAGAATTTTTATTGGAAAGATCTTTTGAAAGTAACAAAAAGATCTGTTCAGCCAACTCTTCCGCAACACGTTTTTTTGCATCTTCTTCTGCTTGCAGCGTTGCATATTCTTGACGAAGTCGCTCAAAAGATGCATTCATCATTGCTGTTCCTTTTGCAACAAGAGTATTTTTCATATCCTGCAAAGTGTAAGAAGCTCTGCTCATAACAGTTCCAACAGAAGGTCGTCCCTTTCTCTTTTTCTCGAAATCAACCTCTATCTGCATAGATTCTCTTGTAAAGACGGATATCTGTAATGCCAATTGATAAGCAGGTAGAGAAGGTTTAGCACCATTTCCATACAAAAGAAAAAGCAGATGGTTGCGCACCATTTGACCAAAACGATCCGAAGGTTCTTCCACAACAATAGAAGCAAGCTTTTGCGCTAATCCCAAAGAAGCTTGTCCAGAAGGGTATCCAGAAGAAGGATTCCCATAAGAAGCAGAATCCATTGTCATTGCACTCTGCAACTCTTGACGGTAAAGCGGTTCAACTTTGCATCCACACAACAGTGTGAATACACCAGCTAAAATGACAAGAATAGAACTTCTAAAGAACGACATTCACAATCCTTTTTGGAACAACAATGATTTTTTTCACGGGCTTTTCAATCAGCTGCGCCTTTACAAAATCTAACGCCAAAACCGCTTCTTTAATCATCACCTCATCAGCAGTTGCTGCAACGCTCACCTCACCGCGTTTTTTACCATTAATTTGTACTGGCAAAGTATAGCATTCCGCAACGGTTAACGTACGATCATAAACAGGCCAAGAAAGCGCAGATATTAAACTTTTTCCCCCTAAAGCAGCATGACATTCTTCTGCTAAATGGGGCATCATTGGTGCAATCATAGCAAGAAAAAAATCCATAGCTTGACGTAAAGAAGCTTTCATTTCATCGTCAACACTTTCTATCCTATTTAACAACGGCGCCATAATATTCAAGAATTCATAAAGGCGTGCAATAGCCCGATTAAAAGCGAATTTTTCCAAATCATCTTCTACAGCGCAAAGCGTGCGATGTGCGACCTTTGAGAGTTCCAAAGCCGCCCCCTGATGCCCTGCACAAGGCGCCACATCCTTTAAAATAGAAGCACTCACAGCCACATGGCGCCAAACACGCTGTACAAAGCGATGTGCACCTTCAACACCAGATTCTGTCCAAATGACATCTCGCTCGGGAGGAGAATCTGACAACACAAACCAACGCACAGTATCAGCGCCATAAGATGCAATAATATCATCAGGATCAACGACATTCTTTTTTGATTTTGACATTTTCTCAATCAAACCAATCGTCACTTCACTTTGATCGGTTAATTTATAAGCACACCGCTTTCCATCTTTTTCAACAATCGAAATTTCTGCTGGAGAAACCCACCCTTGATCATCTCGATAGGTTTCATGCACCACCATCCCTTGGGTAAAAAGCCCCTTAAAAGGCTCATCTACCGTCACATGACCGACCAATTTCATGGCACGCATAAAAAAGCGTGCATAAAGAAGATGCAAAATGGCATGCTCAATTCCACCAATATATTGTTGCACAGGCAACCATTCAGCGGTTGCTTGTTTGTCAACCGGTTCTGATGCAAAAGGAGCCGTAAAGCGTGCATAATACCAAGAAGAGTCAACAAATGTGTCCATGGTATCGGTTTCGCGTTTGGCAAGTTGACCACAGGAAGGACAAGTAACATTTTGCCATGTTTCATGTCGTGCAAGAGGATTTCCTGGTTGATCAAAAGTAACATCATCAGGCAACACAACCGGTAAATTGGCACGTGGAACAGGAACAACCCCACAAGTTGTACAATGGATCATCGGAATAGGACACCCCCAATAACGTTGACGTGAAATCCCCCAATCACGCAAACGAAATTGCACTGTTTTCTTCCCTTGCGGTTGCCCATTGAGCATTTGTTTTTCAAGCTTTTTAGCAGCTTCTTCAAAAGCTTGTCGGGGTGTCAAACCATCCAAAAAACTGGAATTGATCATCACCCCATCACCCGTATAAGGTGTTTCAGTAATAACAAAATCTTCTGCTTGCTCTCCTTTTGGTAAAACCACCGGTTTTATTGGAAGATCATATTTACGCGCAAAATCGAAATCTCTCTGATCATGAGCTGGACAACCAAAAACAACCCCTGTTCCATAGTCCATAAGCACAAAATTCGCGATATAAACGGGAATATGTACTGTTGAATCGAAAGGATGAACAGCCAAAAGGGGCGTGAAAAACCCTTGTTTTTCAGCTGTTTCAAGTGCTGCCGTTGTCGTTCCACCACACCGACAATTTTCAATAAAAGCACTCAACGCTTTGTCTTTTTTTGCCAAAGCTTGTGCAATAGGATGATCAACAGACAGAGCCAAAAAGGAGGCACCAAACAGTGTATCAGGACGCGTTGAATAACAAACAACCTCATCAAATTTCTCACAAACATCACCAGCATCACCCGCCGACTTTAAAGCCCAACGAATCAGCAAACCTTGTGATTTTCCAATCCAATTTTTTTGCATGGTGCGAACTTTTTCCGGCCATTGGTTCAGCTCTTCAAGCCCTGCCAAGAGATCTTCACTAAAGTCGCTAATTTTGAAAAACCACTGCGTCAACTCACGTTGTTCCACCAACGCACCAGAACGCCATCCCCGCCCATCAACAACCTGTTCATTGGCCAAAACAGTATGATCAACAGGGTCCCAATTCACCTTAGCCACTTTACGTGCTACCAACCCCTTTTGATAGAAATCAAGGAACAACATTTGTTGTCGGTGGTAATATTCCTCATCACAAGTCGCAAATTCCCGAGTCCAATCTATCGAGAGCCCTAATTGCTTTAATTGCCCACGCATCACCGCAATATTTTGATAGGTCCAAGTTTTAGGGTGCACTTTATTTTGCATAGCGGCATTTTCAGCCGGCATCCCAAAAGCATCCCACCCCATGGGATGAAGCACATTAAACCCCTTGGCGCGTTTATAGCGTGCAACCACATCCCCCATGGCATAATTGCGCACATGCCCCATGTGAATACGGCCAGAAGGATAAGGAAACATTTCTAAAACATAATATTTTTCACGAGCATCTTCTTGAAGAGTCTGAAAAATTTTCTTTTCATCCCAAATTTCTTGCCATTTTTTTTCTCTCGCACGTGGATTATAGCGTTCGCCTATCTTATAATGCTCAATTGTCATTCCCATTATACTCTTTTAATAAAACAGAACCAAAAACTTGTTTTATTATGCTTGACCATGGATTAACCTCATCGTCAACATTTTCGTGAAATATTTCCCTAAGTATTTTATAAAACTTTAAAAAAAACGACCAACTCTTGAACAAAAAAGGTAAAGCACAAAAACATGAATACACAAACGCCCCTCGATGCCCCTTCCATTGAAGCATGGCAAAACCTTCGAAAAGACATTGCTGAAACATGTCAAGAGTTACAACGCCCTGTAGAAGAAATTGAACTTATCGCTGTTTCAAAAACTGTTTCTGCCGCTGATATACGCCCCATTTTACAAGCAGGCCAATCTTTGTTTGCAGAAAACCGCGTACAAGAAGCAGCACAAAAATGGCCTGCTTTACGTCAACAATTTGAAAATATTAAACTCCATCTCATCGGTCCCCTACAATCAAATAAAACGGCAGAGGCAGTAAAACTTTTTGATGTCATCCAAACGGTTGACCGTGAAAAAATAGCCAAAAGCTTAGCTGAAGAAATGGAAAAGCAAAAAAGGCATCTCCCCTGCTACGTTCAGGTTAACATTGGATTAGAACCGCAAAAAAGTGGTGTTGCACCGCAAGAAGTGATCCCTTTTGTTTCTCAATGCAAAAACAACTATGGACTCGATATCATCGGTCTTATGAGCATCCCCCCTGTCGATGAAAACCCCGGACCCTATTTCGCGCTCTTAGCAAAATTAACAAAACAAGCAGGTCTTTCAAAGCTTTCCATGGGTATGTCCAGTGACTTCAAAACCGCTCTACAGTTTGGCTCTAATGTCCTTCGCATTGGCTCCGCTTTATTTGGAAAACGCCCTGTGTAAAGCAATTCCCCCTTATATAAATTCCCATTGAAGATTCTACGAACAAGCCAAAAACAGCAGAAATGAGAAAAACATTCCCTTCAATCTCAATAAAGGAGCAATTCTAGCAAAAAAGCTAGTCTTCTCAAATTTCTCACCGGCACATCCACAACCCGTACAATAGCTTCAAAATAGTATTGAAATTTGGCTCTCATATTCTCGCACATTGGTTCTACTTCACCTCCCCTCTGACCGCCTCTCCACCAAAAGCACGCAAAAAAGAAATCCTGAATGTAAAAGCAAAATAACAAAAATAGAGGCGTTGCACATGAATGAAAAAACTGTCGCGAAATAAATAATTGCAAAAAAATATTGACTACGATTATCGCAATGATTTCCATTAAAAACAACGAATTCTCTTAACTTCTCCAACACGCGTAAACAATTTCCCCACATGCCAATGGCGTAAAGCAGGCAAAAAGAGGCTTATGGCTGCATAATACAGTAACAAAACTCTTTCATGTAAGTCACTTGAGCAAAATAAACATCTCAAATGCCCAATAGAGCACCAAGAGCCGCGTTAAACAACATGAATAGCAATCTATAAGGTCCAACAATAGCAAAAGGCTTTCTATGCTCTACAAAGCATAAAATACGGTCAATATTCGCCTGAAAAATAAAAGAACTAATCCCAAGCATATGCGCATAATACATGCAGGCAAAACAATGGCAATGAGATCGATCCCAATAACGATATTTCTTTATCGTTCTCGTAAACAAAGAGAAAAACTTCAACTTTTCATATACGCAATTTTTCTAAATTTAAACTTTAATTAAGAAAAAATATGGTGTAATTTCTTATATTTTAAATATTATAAGTAATATTATTATCTATTTAAGAAAAAATTTCATATATACATAATATATATTATTCATACAGTGTTTTTATTGTTATTTTTAAAGTTTATCTTTGACATTTTTCTAAAAATACATGATAGCCATTTGAAATGTATCATTATGATACTACTTTTAATGTAGATAATTAAGGAGAATTAATATTTTTGGTTCATGCAGCACATTCGGTCATATAGCGACAAAGATATCTCTGAAGATAAATAATTCTGTAAATATATTCGAAAGAATATACCAAAATTAAATATCTACATCTGTGGATAAAATAGTTTTCGGAGATATCTATTGTGAATCACATCTTATAATCAGGATTTTTTTATAATGAATATTTGTTATGAAATCGTAAAAATGTTTTGTATTCTCATTGTCTTTATCCCTATATATGCTATTGGTTTTTAAAAGTGGTAGTTACAGTTGGAAAGTAACTATAAAATAAAATTTATATACAGTAATTCTTTTCATTATTTTTGATATTTTGGTTTAATTAATTATTAATAAACTTATTCTTTTTTAAATAAGGGAATACAAAATAAAAAACATTTAAAGTGATAATCAATAAAGCACCTTTATCTCCCTTTTTATATGATATTTTTTAGTGCCTTTGTGCGTTTATAAAAGGCTCTATACCGCAATAGTCTTTGCCATATTTGAATATCCTAAAAGCATAAAATACCTTTTTAAGAAAAACGTATCAGATTTAAAAATTGACTATTCTAATCTTTGTCATTTAGTCTAACCTCACAATGAAAAGCTTTTGGGAAAACTCTGCCACAAATATAACCATACAAAATACAGAGGCTGATTTTTCTAAAAAATAAAAAGAGGGAAGCATGACTGAAAAAATCTATCCAGTATCAGAAGAGATCAAAAAAAATACTTTGCTCGATGAGGAAACTTATCAACAATGGTATCGAGAAAGCATTAATGATCCAGAAAGCTTCTGGGCAAAACATGGTCAACGCATTGAATGGTTTAAACCTTTTACAAAAGTAAAAAATACTTCTTTTAACGGAGATGTCTCCATTCAATGGTACGAAGATGGGATAACAAATGTTACCTATAATTGCATTGATCGCCACCTGAAAACCCATGGAGACAAAATCGCGCTCATTTGGGAAGGAGATAATCCTTATCATGATAAAAAAATAACCTATAACGAGCTTTATGAACATGTTTGTCGTTTTGCCAATCTTTTGAAAAGTCGTGGCATTAAGAAAGGCGATAAAGTAACCATTTATCTCCCCATGATTCCCGAAGCAGCCTATGCTATGCTCGCGTGTGCCCGCATTGGTGCTGTTCATTCGGTTATTTTTGCAGGCTTTTCTGCTGAAGCAATAGCAGGACGCCTTGTTGACTGTGAATCAACCTTTATGATTACCGCTGATCACGGCTTGCGTGGCGGCAAACGGATTAACTTAAAAGACAACGTTGACCATGCTATTGAGATAGCAGCGCGCCAAAACGTGCAGGTGGACAAAGTCATGGTTATACGGCGGACTTGTGGACCCATTCAATGGGTAGAGGGGCGTGATTTTTGGTACCACGAAGAGATAGCTCATACCAAAACAGCTTGTCCACCAGAACCAATGAATGCTGAAGATCCACTTTTTATTCTTTATACTTCAGGCTCCACCGGCAAACCTAAAGGTGTTTTGCATACCACAGCAGGCTATCTTGTTTTTGCCTCGATGACTCACCAATATGTTTTTGATTACCACCCCAATGAAGTTTACTGGTGCACAGCTGATATTGGGTGGATTACCGGTCATTCTTACTTGGTTTATGGACCTTTATGCAATGGTGCGACCACTTTAATGTTTGAAGGCACACCAACCTTTCCTGACAAAGGCAGATTCTGGGAAATTGTCGACAAGCATCAAGTCAATACACTCTATACCGCACCAACAGCTATCCGCGCCTTAATGGGAGCAGGAAATTCATTTGTTGAACACTCAAACAGGACGTCGTTGCGTCTTTTAGGAACGGTAGGAGAACCTATTAACCCAGAAGCATGGGAATGGTTTTATCATATAATTGGAAATGACCGTTGTCCGATTCTCGATACATGGTGGCAAACGGAAACAGGAGGGCATATGATCACGCCCTTGCCCGGTGCAACACCCCTTAAAGCAGGATCAGCCACACGTCCTTTTTTTGGTGTTCAACCCCAAATTGTTGATGCCCAAGGCAATATTTTAGAAGGTGAAGCAGAAGGCAATCTTTGTATCAGTGATTCATGGCCAGGACAAATGCGCACGCTTTATAAAGATCATGAGCGCTTTATTCAAACTTATTTTTCCTCCTATAAAGGAAGATATTTTACAGGCGATGGTTGTAGGCGCGATAGTGACGGCTATTACTGGATTACAGGGCGGGTTGATGACATTCTCAATGTCTCGGGACACAGGTTAGGAACTGCTGAAATTGAATCAGCCCTTGTTTCTCATCCCGCTGTATCAGAAGCAGCCATTGTGGGTTACCCGCATCCCATTAAAGGACAAGGAATTTATAGTTTTATCACCTTAATGGAAGGGACAGCGCCGAGTGAAGAGTTACAAAAAGAGCTTATTAAACATGTAAGACAAGAAATAGGTTCTATTGCCATATTGGATAAAATTCAATTTGCCCCACAGCTTCCCAAAACGCGATCAGGAAAAATTATGAGACGTATTTTACGAAAAATCGCTGAAAACGATTTTGATACTCTCGGAGATATTTCAACCCTTGCCGAACCGCAAGTTGTTGAAGATCTGATTGCCAACCGACAAAACTAAAAAACACGACGCAATACAACATACGGTGGTTTTTGTTTTTTTGCTAAAATTATCTCAGCATTATTACGAAAACCACTGAGGAGAATAAAAAACAAAACAATTCATGAGAAGCTCAATCATTCTAACAACAAACGCTTTTCTTCATGAGAGGTAAGAAATAATTTAAGCAAAAACCTCAGAATTGGGATACGAACAAGAATAAGAAAGTACGATAAAAAGAGCAACATAGCTTTTTAAAATCACCTAATGTCCACTCAATGCAAAAAAGCCTCTGAGTAAGAAGGAAAAATAGTTCTGATGTTTATGCTAGAATCCCTTTGAAATTCCTGCTAAAATCATAAACAAAGCTAAAAAAGAAAGTATAAGTGATAATATTCTTGAGCAAAAATATTTATCTATAACGAGGGTGTATAAAAAATATTGAAAACCATGAAATCTAAAATAAACAAGCTTACAACAAAAATCTAAAGCAATGAAAGTAAGAGTTTTTAGAATAAATGATGCAATATAAAATCAGGAGTAATAATAAAAAGTGATTCATTTTGAAAATGTCGGCCTACGCTATGGAATGGGCCCTGAGGTCCTTCGTGATATTAGCTTTCATATTCCTCCTGGATCATTTCAATTTCTCACAGGTGCCTCTGGAGCAGGGAAAACGTCGCTGATGCGTCTTATGTTTTTGGCACTCAAACCCACCCGCGGTCATATTGATCTCTTTGGAACAGACACAGCATTACTCAAACGACAAGAACTCCCTGCGCTGCGACAACGTATCGGGGTGGTTTTTCAAGATTTTCGTTTACTCGACCACATGACCACTTATGAAAATGTCTCCTTACCTTTACGCATTAAAGGACAAGAAGAAGCAACCTATCGCAGTGAAGTGGAAGATCTTCTCTGTTGGGTAGGTCTTGGAGATCATATTCATGTTTTACCACCGGTTCTTTCCGGTGGGGAAAAACAAAGGGTAGCCATTGCACGCGCACTCATTGATCAACCTGAAATTCTACTTGCTGATGAACCCACCGGAAATGTCGATCCGCCCTTGGCAAAACGCCTCCTCCGTTTGTTTATTGAATTAAACCGTTTTGGAACGGCTGTTATCATTGCCACCCATGATATTGCCTTAATGGAACAAGTTGCAGCACGGCGTATGCTTCTCCATAACGGACGGATGACGATTCATGAATAAATTTTTCTCCGTTTTTACCAGCAATAAAAAAAATACAACAGCGATTATTCCCAGTGGTAATATTTCTGGAAAAGCATTGGTTGCCGTGATTGCTATTATGACATTTCTTTCAAGCCTCACCTTAATCGGAGTTGATTTGGTCCAACGTGCCGCCCAAAATTGGAGTAATCAGATTAGCTATGAAGCAACAATACAGATACGCCCCATTGACAATGTTGATATCAACAAAGCACTCCGTGATGCCGTACAATTAGTTAAAACATTTTCTGGTGTACAAGATGCAAAAATTGTTGACCAAAAAGCTACAGAAAAGTTACTGGAGCCATGGCTTGGAACAGGCTTCAATGTCAATGAACTACCCCTTCCCCGCCTCATCATTGTGACCCTGAAGAGAGATGAAAAAATCAATTTTGCAGCCATTAATCACGCCATTAAAACCCAAATTCCAGGAGGTCAATTTGATGATCACCGTGTTTGGGTTCATCGTTTTGCGACCATGGCACACACCACTGTTTTCATTGGTTTTTCAATTTTAGCATTGGTTTTAGGCTCTCTTATCCTCACCATCATTTTTGCCACCCGCAATGCATTGGCAGAAAATACACATATTATCAATGTCTTATATTTCCTTGGTACTGAAACTCTTTTCATTGCTCGCCAATTTGACTGGCATTTTTTTAAAACTGCGCTGCGTGGTGCTTTATATGGTGGTCTCACAAGCATATTTCTATTTTCAGCCTTTTGTCTCTGGACGAATTATAACTTGGGAAGAGTAGAAGCTAGCCAAGTAACAGCTTTGTTTGGACATCTTTCCATAAGTTCCATCCCCTACGGAAAAATCATTTTTCTTATTATTTTCGTTTCTTTTCTTACCACCCTTACAAACCGCATGACTATTTTAGCGCAACTGAAAAAAATTGATCAATGTGAAAACGGTTTATTTTAATTTTATGACTCACAACACTTTCAACTCATTGACGCAAAACAATTTAGAACGTCCTCTTCCAAAACGGACCCACTATAATAGTTGGTCTCCCTGCTTTTTATTTCGCTATTTTCCACCGACAACCCTTACTCTTTCAATCATTGTTTTAATTTTCTGGGGCGGTTTTATTATTTTTTCTGAAAAAACTGAACGACTTTCTCCCCCAACACCTCTCCCCAAAGCGGATGCCATTATCGTGCTTACAGGCGGAGAAAACCGAATAGAGACAGGACTTAATCTCTTACAAAAGGGGCTTGGTTCACGTCTCCTCATCAGTGGCGTAAATACCACAACCAATCTGAAAAGTCTCATGCACAACATGCATATTACCCCACGGCTTATCTCCTGTTGTATTGACATCGGGCATCAAGCGATTAACACCAGAGGAAATGCTAAAGAAAGCGCCGATTGGATCAAAAAACACCACTATAAAACCCTTTATATCGTCACCCATGATTACCATGTGTGGCGCTCAATGCGAGAACTTAAATATTTAATGCCTGATATCCATTTCATTGCCTATCCTGTTAAAAAGAACAATGCTGAAAGCGCAATACAACAGATCAATCAAATCCGCATTCTTATATTCCAATATATTAAAACGCTCCAAGTCTATATCAGAACCGCATTCTAATCTTTATCCTTCTGACTTTTTAAAAACCTTGCCACCCACGAACCGCTTCATACCTTTCTCTCATACTCTTCCACAAGAAGTTGCCTCTATAAAAACTCGACAGAGCTTACCCTCATACAACGCAGAACATCCCAATGCACGTGTCACTGTATTTGCACGTTCACCCAAAACATCTCTTACATCCCAAACATATCTCACAGCGCGGATCTGTACATGCCATCCCAATATTATAAGCTCTTGTAAATAGAGCCCCCAGACAGCCATAAGATCTCCAGACTTGTCATAAAAATCTATTTATACCACTGTCTTACCCTTCATAAAAAATGCAAACCGCCTCACCCTATACTTTGCCACCCCCCCAAGTATTACGATAGCTCTTAAACCTCTTGGGATGATTGGTAAGAGGTATGCATTACGCCTTTCTTAAACACGAACATACCAACCTCGTATGACATGCAAAGAAGTAATTTTAATAGATTTAAAATGAGAAAATTTATAATACTTAGATTTCTCATTCAACAGAGAGAATGTTAAACTATCATTATAAGTCAATATATTAGTAACTATTTCTTCATTCTACAAAGCATCTCCATAAGAGCATTTTAGATCACAGATAGAAATAAGCTCAAAACGCACACCGCTACAAATACCCCACGTTTTTTATCGCAATCTTTTTTGAAATCATTTCGCTCTCTAAGATCACCTTTTGTCTGGTTTCCTCTCCCAAAAAGAACGAAAATTTTTAAACTCTAGTAATCTGTAAACAATAATAACTCAGCTTCTTGTCTAACGCGTTCCACCTGCTCACTTCAATATCAGAACACCTCAAAGGACAGATTTCATGAGAATTGTCATGTCCTCTCAACATCTCAAAGGACGATGATTCCTATCAGCAACGATTTGTAAACAGTTCACTTTCTCTGGACAGGCTCCACTCAGCTTCGCCATTTATATGGTTTACTCACATAAAGCTCGACAAGAAAACCCTGCCTGAGAATATTCATCACTGCCGCTAAAGCTCATGCGTCATAATTTTAGCGACCTCACTGCCTAAGGTGCTTTATCACATACAATATATTGATTTATAATGGAACTTTATTACGCTTTAACTTGAATGAGAGCTCTCAATATCATCAGATTCTCTCATTTCAAATCTGCTCTCTATTGAATCAATCAAAACCATTTTCTTGCACATCACAAAGGAAGAGAGCCTGCGCAGCGTAAAACTGTACAAGAAAGACATGCCTCTTATGGACTTGTCTCAAGTGCCAAGGGCTGTCGCAATACCCACGAGCTGGCAAGGTGTATGATAGTGCCAGTTTGTTACGACTCAACACTTTTTTACCACACAATGGATAATTTAACCTTTTCAGTTTCTCTCACTTCCAATTTTGGCAGGTTGCGCACAATTTTCATTGTTTCCAAGCTTACAGTAATAACCCGCTGAAACAATTCCAATGGATAAGCTGGATTACCCACCGTTTCAACAGCATAGCGATTGGCATCATTAACAAGTCCGCTCGCTTTATCCGTTTTGACAACCTGCCGCTCCATAACCCATTCAAGAGCACTCCTGCCACTCACCACATACTCATAAGCTTCAAGAGGAATATTCTGCATCGTGATATGCGCATTATAAATCACTGTGCTCTTATTAATAGCACCGCGCTTACCAGCAAATTTCATCGCTTCAACACGGTAGAAACTCTTCTCATCAGAAATCACCCAAGTTCTTGGATCACCCTGTTTATAGGTAACGGGATAGGGTTCAACCTCTTCATAATTCATATGCAAATCACCAAGCTTGCGCCCTGCTGTAACAAAAGCCCAAAAATCCTCTACCTTTTTAACTGTTGGAATACGCGGCAATTGTTTAGATAAATTATGCGCATAGCGAGCACGATAATCTTCAGAATGCAAAATCCCGTAAACATAATAAAACAAATCATCCTTTGTTATCATTTCACCAGGATAAGCTGCCTTAAAATAAGCCAACCCTTCATCCGTAAGAGCATCACGCCGCTCTAAACCAGTTTCTTTGCTTTCCTCTGCAAAATTTGCAAACAAATGAACCTGATCCCCCTCCTTATTTTTCAAGGACACAGCATCTTCATAAACATACCGTGGAAAACATTGACCAGTATCCATTGCATGAAGATTAGATAAATTCTTAGTCATCAGAACAGAAAAGCCACTGCTTGCTCCAATTCCCGTAACTTGTATCACCTTATTTTCAGCCGCTTGTTCCAGAGGAAAAATATGTGGCATTTGTAAAACTCTATGGTTAAAAACACGATTGTAATAGAGCCACTGTTGTGTAAAAGGACGATAAAGGCTCTGGGTAATATACGTATCTTTAAATTTAAAAGCTTTCCCCCTTATTAATTCTTCTTTAAGGCTACTACTCCAACTAATCTTTCTAGAATCTGTATTGACAAAATCGTTCACAGCATTTGCACGTGCTTTGCGATCAGAATGTAGATACGCAGCATTAAAACGCTCTACTTCACTGTTATAAAAAGCAATCATATTGCTCATATTCTTTGCTAAAGCTTCACGACTTGAGTTATATGTCCAAGCATCACGACTAGTTTGTATACCGCCAGAAAAATTTTCAAAGAGCCTTTTATCACTGCCTTTCTTGTCACCTAAGGCTAGAAATTTTTCAAAATCATTATTGCGCTGATTCAGCCAATCGCCATGCTCATCAGGTGTAATCATCTGCCAGCTGTGTTCACGTGTGATACCACCAATACTCCCCAACCTCTGAAGTTCACGGAGCTTTTCTTTTGCTGTGAGATAATCTCCAATATCACGAAAATATATTTTCCCATGCTGTTGTGCATCCGGATTTTTAACCAAAATGGAAATCGCAATAGGTGCGCGAGACCCAGAACCAAAAATCTTTCCCCCCTCCTTTCGAGAGAGTTCTCCAGAAGTTCGTTGATTCCCCCGCAAATGGAAAATATAAAGGCTGCTAAATTCCTCGATTAAACATTTTCGTAAACCATCCGTAGAGTAACTACTGATAAAACCTGCATTTGTCACAAAACCAATAACACCACAGTCTTTTATACGGTCACTTGCCCAACGAATGGCACGAATATAACTGTCATAAAGTCCATTAACATTGCTTGCTTTAGATTGAGCGGCATAGGTTTCACGAATGCGACGATCCAATTTAGGATAGCCAATATTCTGCGCATTGTCGTTTTCACTTTTTTGTCCAGAAGAATAAGGGGGGTTGCCAACAATAACACGAATATCCAGTTCCTTCTGGTGCGCCCGACGTGTACTGTTATCCACCAGCAAATCACTGATCAGGTCTTTTTCTTGCTCATAAAGCTGGAATGTATCGGTCAAACAAATTCCCTCAAACGGAACATAACCTCCCCCCATCAGACCATGATAGGTTGTCTCAATATTAATAGCTGCAATATAATAGGCTAAAAGCATGATCTCATTGGCATGGATTTCATGACAAAATTTGTGTTTCATCTCCTCTGGTTTTATCAAACCCGATTGTAAAAGCCGCGTGATAAAAGTCCCCGTTCCAGTAAAGGGATCAATAATGTGAATACCCGATGAGCCAAGCGTTTGCCCAAATTCATTTTGCAAGACATCATTGACAGAGTTCAGAATAAAATCCACCACCTCAACGGGCGTATAAACAATCCCTAATTTTTCTACAGTGCGTGGAAAAGCATAACGGAAAAATTTATCGTAAAGATCTACAATTAATCTCTGCTTGGCTTTTGGATCCGTAATGCCACTGGCGCGTAATTTTACACTTGCGTAAAATTTTTCCAGATCTTTGGATTCCTTATCAAGATTTGCCTCATCAAGCACATCAAGCATACGTTGCATAGCACACGAGACAGGGTTCTCACGTGTGAACTGATAGCCTTCAAACAACACCTGAAAGACAGGACGCGTGATAATATGCTGTGCCAACATCTCAATCGCATCAGCTTCTGTAACAGCATCATTTAAATCATCACGCAGTTCTGCCACAAACCTGTCAAAGGCTTGACGCGCCTCAGTATTTGGCTCTGCCAGAATGCCTGTTAAGCGCGTGATATGATTCTTAGCAATTTCAGCAATATTGCTCGCCCAATCCTCCCAATAATCACGTGTCCCACATTTCTTAACGATCTTTGCCAAAATCGCACGAGAAAGTTCATCTACGCAGAAAGAAAGCTCCTCGTTTACCTGCTCTGTAAGAAAGCAATCATGCTCCAGACTTCCAATTCCCGCTCGTGCAGGCTGTGAGCGAACCGGAAGATTGTCTACAACAGCCGTAACAGCCTCTAACTCAGTGCTCTGCGTGACACCAATAATCTCAATCACATTGCTGATATCTTGCCCGAGGGATGCCTTATTAATCGTCGCATCAAAACGATCATCATGCGCACGCAAAGCATTTAAAATTTGCCAGATAACCCGATATTTATCATTGTTGTTCAAAGCCTGTTCCGCTGGAGTATCAGGAGGAATACCAATTGGCAAAATGACATATCCCATCTTTTTACCCTCAGAGCGACGCATCACCCGCCCAACCGCTTGCACAACATCAATCTGGCTCTTGCGTGGATTTAAAAACATGATCGCATCAAGAGCCGGAACATCCACCCCCTCAGACAAACACCTTGCATTGGTTAAAATACGACAAATATCATCCCCACTATCAGCTTTCAGCCAATCAAGTAATGCACCACGATCCTTTGCATTGAAAGTGCCATCAACATGCTCAATTTCACACTTCAGAAAATGCTCATTTTCTGTATCCTCTTTCGTATAATCAAGATATTCTCTAACAACCGTAGAAAACTCATCACGCACAAGTTCAGAACTTTTAATAGTTTTACAAAATGCTAAAGCACGATGCATAGGATATGAATCCGTACCAACATCAGCCTTCATATTTTGTTTTGTCAAAGCCTTATAACAGCCAATAATCTTTGTTGCATCATCAAGAATAAGCTCAGAATCGCTATCACTAAGGCGCTTCTGAACAGCGGAACTGACCAATTTTTCGTCCATTGCTAAGACAATAACCTTATAATCTGTTAAAAGATCATTTTGTACTGCCCATGAAAAACCCCGATAAAAAAGTGTTTTACCAAAAAGCTTTTCATCATCCATAGAAGCAAGAACAGCATTAACTTCATTCGCGCGACTTTTTGCGTTATCACCAAAAATGCGTGGTGTCGCTGTCATATAAAGGCGTTTCTTGGCGCAAATAACATCATTAGAATGCACCTTAACAAAATTGGATTCACCCTCGCCCACCAGCGTTGCCCCTGTTGTACGGTGCGCTTCATCACAAATGATAAGATCAAATGTTGGCAAACCATAGTTTTTCTGAGCATCAGCAATCACCTGAATAGATTGATAGGTTGCAAACACCACGGTCATCTTATCTGCAACACTCTTCGCCACCTGTTCTGCAAGTTTAGCAGCATCGGTTGTCGCCGGAAAAGCAAGATCAAACACATCAATTTCAGCAACATCATCACTATTTTTACGACGCTTTCCCACTTGTGTATCGGAACATACAGCAAAAGATCTCAATCCGATTCCTGCATCCGTTGTCCATTCACGGACCGTCTGTGACATCAGTGCCAAGGAAGGAACAAGAAACAAAACAAACTTGCCTTCACCCGCCAAATCCTCAGCAATTTTAAGACTGGTAAATGTCTTACCAGTCCCACAAGCCATAATAAGCTTCCCCCGATCTGCTTGAGCAAGCCCAGCACGCACATCAAGCAATGCTTCCAATTGATGTGGACGCAACTTCTTTTTATCCTCCAAAACAACTTTGCCCTGGGCTGCAAAAATTTCCCAACAGACCGGACTTTGTTGCATATCGGAAAGATTAATTCGTATAACAGGAATATCCTGCCCCCGTATCATTGTTTCAGCGTTATCACTCCAAGCACTTTCAGTACTATCTATAATAACACGCCGCTTGAATGGAGCTTTCCCTGATGCCGAAATAAAACTATCAATATCTGCTTTTTTAATTCGATAGGCTGCATCATAAAATTTACATTGGATTGCTGCAAACCCCTCTTCATCACGAAGCTTTGCCACAAGATCAATACCGGTATCCCGACCATCCCAACCATTTTCATGAGCCCAATCTTTAAAGGTTTGAACCTTTTCATAACACCCAGACTGAAGAGGATCATATATTAGATAAGCAAGAGCAAAACGCTCAAAATATGTACCTTTATCTCGTTCGGTACGCGCTTCATCACGATATGTCTGTAAAAGCGATTGCAGCGTCGTCATGCTTCCCCCCAATGAAAAATACCTTCAATTATCGAATCTAAACCAATTCGTCAATGCCTCTTGTTCTACCCAAAAAACTTAAAAAAGCTTAAAATTGCTTGATTTTAAGACATTTCTTCTATGCTTAATTAAATCAACAATAGAGAATCTTTTGATCCTTTTGAGTATCCCCCAAATCATATGATGCATTTATTGATGTCTATATCCCTATGGAAATAAACGGTAAGGCGTGATGATTTTGAAAATATTTTTTGCCTTTTGTTAAGAATACAAAATAAAGTGCGCAATAATTTTAGGATTTAGCTTAAGAATGAGAGGAGGAAATGGATACGACACCTGCGAACACACAAGACACCAAGGAAGAAACTCCACACACAAAACAGCGCATTTTACGAACGATCATGCATATAATTTCACTATAAATACGCAAAATATTAATCGTGATATTCAAAATATTGATTTTTGAAATATTTCTTTATCTTTTGTTCTTTCGTAGACTAATTATTCGCTTCTTATACTTTATAGCGGGTGGTTTTAGAATTCTTTTTTATATGTACAATATTTTGATTTATAATGATAATATAGCGTCATTCATATTAAATTAGAACTCTGAATAACGTAAGATTTTCTCATTTCAAATCTGTTTATCTTGAATCAATCAAAACCACCCGCTTGCACATCACAAGCGGGATGAGTGTGTGGAGAAAAACTGTACAAGAAATGACTAAAAATGGCTCTTATGAACCGCCGCCTTAATGCAAGGTCTATCGCAACACCCAAGAGCTGGCAAATATAATGATGGTGCCGGCTTATTACTTCATAAGCGTAAAGATGGAGGTGCTCAATAGATTTACCATGAACAGCGTCGCAAAATAGGCTTAGATACCTTGAGAAATGTTTCTTTAAAACAAGAGTGTTAATGTGCAACACAATGGCGCTCTGTATCGAACTTGTAGCAGGAGGAAGAATACCATACCAACTAGACATACCATTGCTCATCACTAGCGCCATTATGTTCTTTAGCAGCATAACTGCAGCTTGGTATTACGATGCTCTTACTTCATCTCACATCTGCTGAATATGAGCTTATTCTTTTTCAATAAATGAAAGCCCCTTTCATTCATACATCATTCAAAATAAGAAGCTATCCGCCTCTCAAACTTTTTGTTGTCCTCACCAAACTCATGAAATCAAACCCGCATCTCACGGTATTAGTTCTTAAGATCACGCCCCCTACCGAGTATCTGACGGCATCCTTACCCTAGAAACTCAAATGGCTTGTTTATCCTTCAGCTCCAAAATCATGAGATAAGGCAGAAAAAAGCGATGCCTTAAACAAAATATTCTAAAGAAAGCTAAGTTACTCGCATAAAGGAACAGAAAATGGCTGTGTCTTAGGTCACATTTTAAAACTTGAGCACGATCATAATTTATTTGCATAAACCTAAACACCTATAATTTGCACCACCTTCTGCAAAACTAAAAGTGAGAAATCCTCATAACCTCTTTTCCGAAAATCTTAAAAAGACTAAACGAAACCTCTTAAACTGCTCAACTATCTCGATACCAGTTCATTTTTTTGGAAGAACGGAGGTTTAAGCTGTTTTTGGCATCAACCTTCTTTTTTGTTCTTTTGTTTGTTAGCAGATATACTATTCACTTCCCCCGCCTCTTTTTAGGTTAAATCTTAAGAATCGTCGCGCAGTATATTTTATTTGTCCTCCTCTTCACATCTCAGAAGACGAGAATTTTTAACAAAATTCAGTCTGCAAGCAATCTCATTCTAACGGGTTCTATTTAATTTCTCCTTAATAGGATTTACTTCCATAAGACTCGACAAGAAAGATTTAAAATATTCATCATGCATTCTCAAAACATTTAATGCCTCAAGAAGGCTTATATGCCTACCATATCTCACATGATGGGGTGCCCTATAAAACATTCACCTCTAGTGGTACGCTCCACTTAATGAACAAAGCGTTTTCTAAAATAGAGCAGCAAATAATGCTAAACTTTTTCCATTCATGTTTCGCTTCATAAATGCTTCATCCAAGTGGAAAGCATCACGAACAAACATGCCCCAATTGATAAAGCTTAATCGCGTGAAAGAGCGACAACAGGGTCAAGCCGTGAAGCTTGCCGCGCTGGAGAAAAGCCAAAACATATTCCTATGAGGGTTGAAAAAGTAAGAGACATAATGATCGATTCAATAGTATAAACCAAATGAATAGGTGCCTTAAACAGAAGAAACAAGCCACCGATAGAAAGTCCAAGCAAGATCCCCAAACCACCACCAATCACACAAACCAAAATCGCTTCAATGAGAAATTGCTGTAAAATATCACTTTGCCGTGCACCAACTGCCATACGCACGCCGATTTCATTGATCCGCTCAGAAACAGTGACCAACATAATATTCATCACCCCAATACCCCCCACAACCAGGGAAATAGCTGCAATTGAAGAAATTAAAAGTGTTAAAATATTTGTACTCTCCATAACACGTTCACGGAAAAATTCAGAATTTCTAATGAAAAAATCCTCCCCGCCATGCCGCATAATGAGAAAACGTTTTATCATGGTCTCCGCTAAATATGAATCAACATCATCAGCAATCCTAACGGTAATCGCACGAACTTCTGTTGTACCAAGAAAACGCGTCTGCACTGTTGTATAGGGTAAATAAAGCTGTAAAGTATTTGATGTATCTCCACTTGCATTATTTTGCGAATCAACAACACCAATAATACGCGCAGGAACATTACCCACATTCACCACCTTTCCAAGGGGGCTTTCATGGCTATGGGGGAAAAGAACAGACAATGCTTCTTTCTCGATCACGAGATCAACCGCCCGATCATGAACACTTTTTTGATCAAAAAACTGTCCTTTGAAAACTTTGAGCCCCTGTGTCTGAAAAAATTGTTCTCCCACCCCCGCAATAATGGCATTGACTTCAACTGCACCAAAACGCACTTTCGAGCTTGCTGAAATCTGTGGTGTTACACCAGAAACATAAGGTAATCCAGACAAGGCTTCTGCATCAGCTTCAACCAAACTGGTTATTTTTTCTGCTTGTGGATCAGAAAAACTTTTACCAGGAAAAATGGTTAATGTATTAGTACCCAAACTTTTAAAATTTTCCAGAATTTTCTCTCGTGTACCATTCCCTAAAGCCACCATAGCAATAATCGCCCCAATACCGATAATCACCCCAAGCATTGTTAGAAAAGTCCGCATGCGATGTGCATTCATTGCCAACAGAGCCATCACAAACGCCTCACGGAATCGCTCAACAAAAGAACGAAAAAAGCCCAGTTTTTGTTGGCCTTTTAGATTTTGTTGTTCCTGAAGAGATTTTCCACCAACTTTTGTTTTTGCAACCTTTGACCGCTTATCAGCAATAATTTCCCCATCACTGATTTCGATAATACGCTCTGCTCTTTCAGCCACCTGCATATCATGGGTTACAATGATAATGGTACGCCCCTCTTGATGAAGTTCATCCAAAATATGCAATACTTCTTGCCCACTCTTTTTATCCAATGCACCAGTTGGCTCATCCGCAAGAATGACCTCCGCATTATTCATGAGCGCCCGAGCAATAGAAACACGTTGTTGCTGACCACCAGAAAGCTGATTTGGACGATGATTTATCCGATCCCCCATGCCCAAACGCGTTAAAAGATCCTGTGCCCGCTGTTTCCTTGCTTCCACGGCACATCCCGCATAAATAGCCGGAATTTCAACATTACCAAGAGCTGTCAATTCATTCAACAAATGGTAACGCTGAAAAATAAAACCAAAATGATTACGTCGCAAAGCCGACAATTCATCCGCAGAAAGGGAAGCTGTTTCTTTACCAGAGATCCAATAACGACCAGAAGTTGGACGATCAAGACAGCCTAAAATATTCATCAAGGTCGATTTACCTGAACCGGAAGCACCTACAATTGCCACCATTTCACCACGTTTAATGGTAAGATTGATGTTTTTCAAAACGGTAACAAACGCTTCGCCCGCAGGAAATTTGCGCACAATATTTTCCAAGACGAAGACAGCATCTGCTTGATTTGTGCTCATGCTTTAACTCTCGTCTTCGCTATGCATGTGAGAAGACTCTGGCATCACTCCATCAGACGAACTGGTGACGACGACATCACCCTCGTTAAGTCCTGAAATAATCTCTGCCATAACCTTATTATTCAACCCAACGCTCACCTGTTTAGTAACCACCTTATTTTCCCCCACCAAAACAGAAACCCATGCTTTACGCTCTCTTGTCTCATCGCGTAAAGCATCACTTGGAACCAACAAGACATTCTGCGCGCGCCCTAAGATAATATGAACTTGAGCAGTCATATAGGTTCGCAAAAAATTGTCCGCATTATCAACATGTAGAATTCCATTGTAATAGATAGCCGATGATATTAAAGCACTAGAACCACTCACCATACCAGGATTAATACTCACATCAGCACGAATTGCTTCAGGAGCCGGCTCTACTTTTTCTAAAACGCCTTCATAACGACGCTGTGAATTACCTAGAACTGTAAAATAAAGTGGTTGTCCAGCTCGGACTTTAAGAACATCTGCTTCTGAGATTTGCGCCTTGATCGTCATCTTTGATAAATCACCCAAAATAACAATCGTTGGCGCCGACTGAACCGCATTCACATTCTGCCCTTCTTCCACAACTGTTGCCAAAACCGTTCCCGCTGAAGGGGCAGTGATGCGTGTATAACCTAAATTAACCTCTGCACTCTCCACATCAATTTGTGCTTGCACAATCTGCTGACGAAGTTGTTCAATTTGCGCCTCGCGTATTTTCACCTGTGTCGTAGCCTCATCGAGGTTCGCACGTGAAACCGCACGTGTTTCAATCATTTTTTTCTGACGCTCTAAATTTTTCTGTGCAAGAGAAAGATAGGCTTCTTGTTCTACCAAACTCGCATAATAATGCGATAATGCTGCTTTTTTTCTTTTTAAATCATTTTCCTGATCTGTAGGATCAATTTCTGCCAAGAGATCGCCTTCTTTCACAACACTCCCAGGGGAAACATGCATTGACACCACACGCCCTGTTGCTCGCGCACCAACAGCCACCAACCGGTAAGGACGTACAAGACCAGAAGCTAAAACACTTTCCTCAATATCCCCACGTTTCACCACCGCTGTTATATAAGTTGGAGTAGATGTTCCAAAAAAAACAGAACGTAACCATAACAACAAGAGAATGAGAAATATAGCAGTTAAAAAGAAGGAAAGTTTTTTGTGTTTTGTAATGAAATTTTTGAGTAAGTTTTTTTTCATTTCCCTACCTTTGCACGCGAACGAGGTGCATTATCAACGACTTCTGGACGCGATACATCAACAACGCCATCCCAGCCCCCCCCCAATGCTTTCATCAACGTGATATATTGCGTAACCAAAGAAACACGGCTATCTTTAAGCGCCATTTGTGCAGAATAATAAGAGCGATCAGCATTTAACAATTCAAGAAAACTAGTATTTCCATTCTCAAAAAGGTTCCGTGAAAGTTTTAAGGAATGAAGAGAAGCTTTATTCGCAACGATTAGCTTTTCTAAGCGTTGATGTTCCTTCGTTAATCTTACAAGCGCATTTTCTACATCTTCTAAAGCTTCCAACACAGCAGCCCGATAAGTAATAAAAGCTTGATCACGCTGCGCGCGCGCTACCGCAATAGAAGCCTCGACCTGACCTCCATTAAAAAGAGGAAAACGAAGACCAGGTCCAAAAGACCAGCCAATCGTTGAATTTTTCCATAATTGATCAATTGCCGTTGCTGCTGTCGAAATATTACCTGTTAAAGTAAGTGATGGATAACGATCTGCTTCACGTTGACCAATCCGTGCTGTCGCTTGCGCATATTGACGCTCTGCCCGTCGTAAATCCGGACGTGTTAACAAAATATCGGCTGGAATTCCTGCTGGTATCGGCCAGCGTGGTTGTGGAATCTTTGCATGCTTAGCATTTTTTTGTAAAAGATCCTTCAATGCCGTAGGCACACGACCAGTTAAGACAGAAAGGCGATGAACGCTCATTGCTAAATTCGCTTCCATCTGTGATATATCTGCTTCTGTATTTGCCATTTGTGCTTGCGCATTTGAAACATCAAGCTCAGAAACATCACCAGCTGTTAATCTAGCACGCATCAGTTCATAAGTTTTACGTTGTGATACAGCAATTTGCCGCACAATAAACAACTTTTGTTGCCAACCACGCATTTGCACATAATTTGTTGCCACATCTCCTAGTAATGTCACCATGGTAGCGCGCATATCTTCCACAGCCGCATCAAGGCCATAACGCGCTGCTTCAACCGCACGTTTATGCCCACCAAAAAAATCCAGCTCCCAGCTTGCATCAAAACCACTACTATACTGGTTGAACAATGCATCAGACTGTCCAGAACGACTACGGGTTCCTGAAATTGAATTGGACACATTTGGCAAAAGAGTTCCCACAACCTGTCCTAAACCCGCACGCGCCTCACGTACCCGAGCTTTGGCAACAGCAACATTATTATTTCCAGAAATCGCGTAATCCATTAACGCATCTAGAACAGGATCATTCAAATGCCGCCACCATCCGGCAAGCGCAACGGGCTGCCCTGCAGTCTGTGCAGATTTTTCTCCCCAAACTGCTGGAACACGAAAAGATGTTTTCTGGTAATTAGGACCAACCATACATCCTGACAAAAGCAAACACAACAAGACACTAAAAAATAATCCACGAGAAGCGCCCCATTTGAGATTTCTGATATACATCCAGTCTCCCGCATTCTTTCAGAATCATTATTTAATATTAATACTTTATTTACCTCTTATTTCAAACTTGACGTGAAAAATCAAATACAGTTTGCACAGGAATATGATCTGAAGGGCGTTCCCATCCGCGCGCATCACGAAAAATCGAAAGATCTACAACAAAAGGAGCTAAATCTTGAGAAGACCAAATATGATCAAGCCGCCGCCCATAATCGGTAAATGCCCAATCGCGAGCACGATAACTCCACCATGTGTAAAGCTTGGTAGGAACAGGAATATGCAACCGCATCAGATCAACCCATCCACCTTGACAACACAAATCCTGCAAACGCTCGGTTTCAATGGGAGTATGGCTTACAACCTTCAACAATTGCTGATGAGACCAAACATCCTCTGCCAAAGGAGCAATATTTAAATCTCCCACCAAAAGAGAAGAAAGACCATCGCCTTGATCCGCACGAATGGAGGACATTTCTTCTAAAAAATCAAGCTTATGACGAAACTTTTCATTCACATCAGCATCAGGGATATCTCCCCCAGCAGGAACATAAAAATTATGAATCCGCAAGCTTCTCCCATGGGCTTCCACAATAACTGAGATATAACGGCAATCTTGGTTTTGACAAAAAAAACGCTTTTCTACCTTTTTAAAAGGCAAACGAGAAACAATAGCCACCCCGTTATAAGATTTTTGTCCACTCAATGCGATATGCTTATAACCCGCGGCTTCAAAAGCCTCCACTGGAAATAAAGCATCTGGACATTTTGTTTCCTGTAGACACAAAACATCTGCGGAAAAGAGATTCAAATACTGAAAAACCTGTGCAAGACGCAAACGAATAGAATTAATATTCCAAGTCGCAATACGAAAGAACATTTGTTTTAATCCCAATGACGTAACACTCTTTCTTCATTTCTTCGAAGGAAGTGTGAACATCCCATTAGCGAACCGGACGTCTGTCCGCACATTCATAATCTGCACAGTAGTTTCCAAATTTTGTTGGTCAACAATTGTCCACTGTCGCAAAGCAGAGCCTTTAGAATCAAAAACCATCCTTATTTGCCCTGCCCCAATCGTTTTATCACGCAGAACAATCGTTACAGCCCCTGGATCTTCGCGAAATGCGAACAAGCGCCCAGAAGATACATCAATTTTATCATCCAACAAAAATTTCATTGGCGTTTGCGAAAGTTGTGAAAAGTTCCAAGTATTCAAAGCCCGATTGTTAATACCTACAAATTGGCCATCTGAAATAATCTGTAAAGGCATTTTTTTGTAAATGAAACGAATTTTCCCTGGGCGCTCTAAATAAAATGTCCCCTGAGACATTTTTCCCTTTGGACTAAACTGAATAAAATCACCTGTCATTGTTTTGATTGCCGCAAAGTGATTCACAACATTTTGCGCCTTTATCACTTTATTAGATGCTTGCGAAAAAACAGGAACAGTTAAACACCAAAAGATAATAATTCCCACCAACCCAAAGACTCTTCTTTGCGGTAAAAAAGACGTTTTCATAAAAAATGCTCCCAAGCAATACTTAATTGACTTTATAATTCATAACTTAAGTGATCAACGACGAATAAATACCCTTCTTTATAAGATATAAGATATTGTTTGAAAAAAATATCAAAAGATTTTTAAAAGTATTCTTCTTCGACAGTCTCCAAAATTTTTCGCTTACCCATATCATTAGCTGGACTAATGATGCCTTCTTCTTCTATCCTTTCGATCAATGTGGCGGCACAGTTATAACCAATGCCTAAACGACATTGAATATAAGAAGTTGAAGCCTTACGATCACGAAGCATAATAGCAACAGCTTGACAATAGGAATCATCTGCTAAAGAAAAAGCTAAAGAAACATCCTTTTTTATTTCTTGCGGTATCGTTTCCAAATAATCAGTCTGCGTTTAAGTTTCCGAAATCATCAAATTTTCCTGCTTTTCTGCTGATTTTCTAAACGCATAATATATTCTTTCCCACCCCTAATCTATGAAGCAACATAAATTATAGTCAATACATAATGGATTAAGGACTAAACATATTACTCGCGAACCTAAAAGCTCTTTTAAGTGGCAAAAATGCTTTTTTGACTTCCTTCTCACCCAAAAGAATAAAAATTTTCACCAGAACCGTTCTGTAAACAATTTGGAGTTTAGCAAATTTCACTTAGCTTACCACCCCATATAATTCATTTATATTAAGACTCGACAGATCAGCCTTGCCCTAAATATTTAGAGCGCACTTAAAAAGACACTTAAATATCAAGTCTTACATGCTTTTACACCCCTACACTCGCAATAACATTATTTTATACCAAGATATTGATTTATAATAATTTATCTTTTTAACTTAAATCATAACGCCAAATACAATAAGATTCTTTCATCATATACTCTCTCATATTGAATCAATTCAAATCATTTGCTTGCACGTTACAAGCAAGATTGGTGTATGGATAAAAGTTATATAAGATAAAGAATCCCCTTATAAGGAGTCTCAAGTACCAAGGAGCTATCGCAAATTGAGAGCTGGTATATGAAAATGCAGACTTTCTACGATACAATAGGATAAACACTTGTTTTACAAGGTATTATAAAAAACAACTATAAAGATTTTTCAAAAGCGCTCTTCTTCAGCAGGCACTAAAATTTCTCGTTTCCCTGCGTGATTTGCTGGACTAATAATACCTTCTTCTTCCATCCTCTCAATCAATGTCGCAGCGCGGTTATAACCAATGCCTAAACGGCGTTGAATATAAGAGGTCGAAGCCTTACGATCACGAAGCACAATAGCAACAGCTTGACTATAGGGATCATCTTCTGAAGGAGAAGACAAAGAAACATCAGCACCATCCTCTTCAACTTCTTGCGTAATTGTTTCTAAATAATCCGGTCGTGCTTGCGCTTTGAGATGCGCAACAACCTGCTCCACTTCATCATCCGCAACAAAAGGCCCATGCACACGCTGAATACGTCCTCCTCCCATCATAAAGAGCATATCTCCTTGTCCCAATAATTGCTCGGCCCCCTGTTCGCCTAAAATTGTTCGGCTATCAATTTTTGAACTCACAGAAAAAGAAATACGTGTAGGAAAATTGGCTTTGATCGTCCCAGTAATAACATCGACGGAAGGACGCTGTGTCGCCATAATTACATGGATACCGGCAGCACGTGCCATTTGTGCTAAACGTTGAACCGCTCCTTCAATATCTTTACCAGCAACCATCATCAAATCAGCCATTTCATCAATAATGACAACAATATAGGGCATAGGACTAAAATCAAGTGTTTCCGTTTCATAAAGAGGCTCACCAGTCTCACGATCAAATCCAACTTGAATTGTCCGCACCATTGTCTCTCCCTGACTTGCAGCTTCCCTAAGACGTGCATTAAACCCATCAATATTACGAACGCCTAGTTTTGACATTTTACTATAGCGTTCTTCCATTTCACGAACAGCCCACTTTAAAGCAATCACGGCTTTTTTAGGATCTGTCACCACGGGTGTTAATAAATGGGGAATGCCATCATAAACCGAAAGCTCAAGCATTTTCGGGTCCACCATAATGAGACGACATTGTTCAGGTGTCATACGATAAAGCAATGATAAAATCATTGTATTGATAGCAACAGACTTTCCCGATCCTGTTGTACCAGCAACCAAAAGATGGGGCATTTTTGCTAAATCTGCAACAACAGCTTCCCCCCCGATTGTCTTACCCAAAGCAAGTCCTAGCTTTGCTTTGCTGTCAATAAATTCTTGCGCCTGCAACATTTCTCGTAAATAAACCATCTCACGCTTTGCATTGGGCAATTCTATTCCAATAACATTACGTCCTGGAACCACCGCAACACGCGCCGAAATTGCACGCATCGAGCGTGCAATATCATCTGCCAAACCAATGATACGGGAAGACTTAATGCCTGCAGCCGGTTCAAATTCATACAAAGTTACCACCGGTCCAGGACAAGCATCTATAATTTTGCCTTTGACCCCAAAATCTAACAAAACCCCTTCAAGCTCCTGAGAATTTGCTCTTAAAACAGCAGGAGAAAGTTTTGCATCCTTAACAGACGGTGGTGGAACCGAAAGATAATCTACAAGAGGAAGAACAAAACCACCCTTTGAAGAAGCTGTTAAAGACTTTCGATTTTTAACAGGAGAAACATAGGCTTTATTTTGATTTTCCTCACACTTTACTTTTTCACCTAAAAAAGTTGGCTCAATCCGATCAAATGGCTTTCCTTGCCCTTTACTCTGAAAACGCTTTTTGAAACAGAATAAACGAAAAAAACGCGCTTGTAAAAAATAAAAAAGATGCAAAAGAGCGCCACAAGTTGTCGCAAAAAAACCATGATTTTCACGATCCTCCTCTGCGGCATATTCCGTATCTTCTTCCAACTCAAAGACTGGATTAACGATTTCGTCTTTTGGAATGCTTTTTTCTTTTCTTTTCTTTGTTCGATGCCGCCATATCACATTACCAGCAAAAGCAGCGGTGAAAAAACCTAAAAGAATAAAAACAACACTGAAAAACACCGTGTAAGGAGGAGAAAGAAAAAGAGGAAAGACTGAAGAAGCAACACTTAAAACTTTATCCCCTAAAACCCCTCCCAACCCCATTGGCAATGGCCAATAAGTAAAAGAAGCAACAGGTGACATAAGGGCAAAAGCAATTAAAAAACAAATCGTTGATAGCACCCATAAAAAAAAGCGCAAAGTCAAATTGTAGATATTCTTTTGCGCCAACAAGAGAAAAGACCAAAATAACGGTGGCAACAAAACAGAAAGACTTGCCAAGCCAAAAAACTGCATAATAAAATCTGAAAAAATTGCCCCCATCCACCCCATAAGGTTTGTAACCTCATTTGTACTTGCATGGGTTAAAGATGGGTCCGCAACATTCCACGTCGCCAAAGCAAACACACAAAAAATAATAAAGCCCAAAAGCCCGAGCCCAATAAATACTCCTATCTGACGTAAAAACATCTCAATAAGACGCGAACCTTGAGAGTTTCGCACTTCTAATGAATCATAAGGAGAAGAACTTCGGTGCATCTATCAATTCCAAATACAAAACTTTCATATTTTAAAGAGTTATAACTCCCTCTCTCTCTTAAAAAAGAATGAAGCTTAAACTCTGTGCCGATTTGTAAACAAATCGCCTGTAAACAATCCGACTTCTTATCTAGCGCGTTCTACCTTCTAACCACTTCATATCATTCATATACCCACCACCCTAAGAGACAATCGTTCATAAGGCGCACAAAAAGCTCTCCCTGAATATTTATCACACGATCAACCAAAAACACCTCATGTGTAAAGTGTTACATGGGTGCTATAGGCACCTTCCTAAACAAATAATATTTTTTACGCTACATCATGATAACGGCAAAATATGAATACTGTTTTAACCATCACGAATGACCACAATTTTTTATCTATTTTTATCTATCATACTAACGAAATGGCTCCCTTCAGGACAAGCATACTGAAGTAACTCACACAACTTAAAAAATACACGACCATCTTTGTTTATTTTTAGTTTTCTTTTTTATCAACCAAGTGTAAAAAGAATTGAAGAAGATATTTAAAAAAGCTTATCCGATAAATCTGTAAGATGAATCACATAAATGATTAAGCAGAAAAACTCTGAAAAACCAATCTGTCATCAGATTGGCGCTAAAAAGAAACCTCGTTTTTGTAAAGCAGAGAGAAAAGTAAAAGTTAAGATATTTTAGGCAATGTAAAAAGATATTCTTTTTAAAAGAAAGCAAACTATAAACAATGGAAGAAGTATTGTGTGTTCTAATCGCAATAAAAACGTACAACCCAATAAAAAAATTAAATCTCATAAAACTAAACAATGTGATCTGCTCATTGCAGGGGGGGCAGCTGTCGGTTTAACCCTAGCGATAGCACTCAAGCAAACAGCCCCTAATCTGAAAATAAAAATCGTTGATGCTGCGCCACAAGGAGATACCCCTGCTTCTAACATACGAACCATTGCCCTTGCTGCTGCTTCTATTCGTATGTTAAAACAATTACAATGTTGGGAATCTATAAAACCCTATGCGCAACCCATTCATTCAATGATCATCACAGATACAAGCACAAATGATCCTGTCAAACCCACTCTTTTAACCTTTGAAGGCGACATTAATCCCGGTGAGCCCTTTGCTGCTATGGTAGAGCATAGAGAACTCATCAACACTTTAAAAAAACGTGTCAAAGGTCTCAATATCCCTGTTATTACAAACACCCGTGTCATTGATTTTCATCAAGAAGATCAACATACAACCGTCACTTTAAATAATGAAGAGGTTTGGCAAACAAAATTGCTTATTGCAGCTGACGGAGCCCATTCGAAATTACGCCAAAAAGCAGATCTTAAAAACTTTTCTCATCCCTATAAACAAACAGCAATCATCTGCACAGTTGAACATGAAAAACCCCATAATGGTCAAGCAATTCAACATTTTTTACCTGCCGGTCCTTTTGCTCTTCTCCCTCTCAAAGGCAACCGATCCGCCATTGTGTGGAATGAAGATCATAAAACTGCGCAATATTATCTCAAAGCTGATGCACTTATTTTTGAAACAGAACTCGAAAGACGCATTGGCCATCGATTAGGCAAACTCTCTTGGGATGGCGAACGTCAAGCTTTTCCTTTGAGTCTTTCTTTAACACGTCAATGCGTTAAACCACGTTTTGCTCTCGTTGGCGATGCCGCCCATACCATCCACCCCATTGCAGGACAAGGACTCAATTTAGGATTACGCGATAGCGCTGCGCTGGCTGAAGTGATTATTGAAACAGCACGACTAGGTCTTGACATTGGCTCCCTCACGGCTTTAGAGCGCTATCAAAGCTGGAGACGTTTTGAAATTGTCCGTATGGCTTTAAGCAATGATTGGCTTAATAAACTCTTTTCTAATGATAGCCTTCTTTTACGGATGCTCCGCGATACCGGACTTGGAATCATTAATCAAGCACCAAAAATAAAAAAATACTTCATTCAAGAAGCTGCCGGACTCACTCCAAATGCCCCACGTCTTCTACACGGCTTCCCACTTTAAGAAAAAATTCATACTATTTCACTTTTTTTACAACCTTTCCCTTCCTCCTTCAAAGAACAAAAAATTCCTATCTCATCCAATCTGTTTACAAACCGGATTCCTGTCGAGTAATTTTTCTTGACTTCCTCCTCCCATATTTCACTTAACATAAAACTCGACAAGCAAGCTACATTATGAGAGTATTCACTACGCACTGAAAAAAACGTTTAATATCTCAAAGAGGTTGCTTTATATCACCACACCTTAAAAGAAGCCATTTCACGGCATAATAAAATAAACAAGACTTTTTAGCACACAACACTTTTATTTATAATAATAAGTTCATTGTTCTCATATTGAGTGAGAAATCTAAAGATCATAAAATACCCTTATTTCAAATCTCTCTCATGTTGAAGCAATCAAAATCATTCGCTTGCACATCACAAGTGAAAGTGTCGTATAAATAAAACAATTAAACAAAGCGACAAAAGCCTCCCTCTCTCAAGAACTAAGGACTTTAGCAATATTGGAGGCGAGTAAAGTATATAATGGCACCGGCTTATACTTTTTATTGAAGTAAAAATGGTGGTGTACAATGGATTTTATATGCTCATAGGGGCTTTTACGTTATACTATTCACGAGAAGCGCCATAAAATAAGCTTCGTTGCATTGAAAAACTTTTCTTTTAAAAAAGCGCGTAAATTGGAAACACAAATGCATTCCGTTTGGGGCATTCTGTTTCTCAGACAAACTCTTTAACTTATTGTGGAATACCACACAATTTTAGAAAAAATACTCCGATATATAACAAAGTGTTCCGCACTCTATACCATCACACACAATTGTAAAACCGCATATCATTCCCCTATTTCACACCATAAAAGAAGATAAACTGCAATAGAAATAATCCAATCCTTTTATTTTCAAATACGCTCTTTATTCATTATTCATAAACGCTCATAAATGAATTTTAATCACAAACGCTCAGAAATATGTCATAAATTCTATAAAACCCATAACAGCCATAGAAATTTTCCATTTTTCTACATACTCACTCATCTCAACTAAACGAACGATAAATAAAGTAAATGCCTCATATATAATCTCACAGAAAAAAGACCAAACAAAATCTATAACATCAGGCTTGTTCTACAGAACAGTATTTCAAAAATATAAGTATGCTAATTTATTAACATATTAATTGATAAAATTATCATTTTACATATTGAGTTAAAATCCCTATGCAATAAATTATTCTCATTTCGACCATTTTTGTAAATAATCAATAAAACTATTTATTTACATAGACTAAAAAGAGCAACGTTAATGAAACGATAAAAAGAAGTAAAATATCCCCCCTCTCTCACATGCCAAAAGCAATTACAATATTCCAATCTGGCATCATCATTATGCTTGCCAGATTATGACAACAAGACCTTTTGCATTTAAATAAATTGTTCACGCTCCCTATCATTGTATTTGGTAACTCAATACTTTAATATATTCGTTCAGTATGTTTATACAATTAAATTACCCAAAAGAGCATACTTCTTGCATTTACATTCCTTGGTATTCCCTTATCTTGTAAAGATCGCACACGTGTTACGTTACTTCGAGTTCATCAAGTGTATACCCATTCTCCAACCACTCTTTAATCCACTTAGGTCTACGTCCACGCCCATTCCATAATTCCCATTGGTTATTAGGATTTCTATAATGGCGCTCTTTGCTCACAAGATCAGCGATATCAATTCCATGGGCATTAGCAATTTCAAGAATTTTTCGTCGCGCATTTTGCTTTTCCTTTGCTTGCCGTTTTTTTAATTCCACATCGATTTGTGTACGCATCTCTTGTAGTTCATCAAAATTCATATTTTTGAGATCATTCACCTTAATTACTCCCCTTGCAAAAAAGAATCTTTTCTTGCCATATTTTAAACACAATTATAGACAATTTCTGTCTATTTATTATCGAAATTAAAATTACGATACATATATCACTTTGACGGAGATGTGCTTTGAGCCACAAAGAACTGTTTATTGGTATATCAACTACCACCACTGCATCTTTTTTCAGTTCAATTACTGGAACTACTAAATGCAGTGCTCAAACACCATCACACCTCTCTGACTCTCATGAATCAGTAGTCAAAAGTAAATATAAATCGTCACTCTATAAGTTATGGCAATACGCAACAAAGAACAAGCCCTCTCTATATAATGATAGTGTAGTTCATTATGACAAGAAAACCTCCCCTCATACACAACGGCTTTTTACTTCGTATAAATTTTTTTTAAAAAGATTTTTGCAACTAGAGAATTATATAAAACAAGCAGCTTCAATACAGTATCAAAGATTATTATTTTTTAAAAGCAGCGCCTTTCTTCGTGATTCCAATAATATTGGTTGGCGTAATGTGCTCTATTTTATTCCACACTTTTATCTTGTTGGTTGGATATTCGCATATATTAGAAATACTCTTAGAAGAGAACAAAGCAATAATCACAAGGAATATTCTAAACTAAACAATCTCATTCTGCAAATTTATAAAGTCAAAAGACAACGAGAAAAAGCACAACACAGAATTAGCATTTGTATTAATAAAATTCTTCATAATAAGGTGTATTGCTAATGATTGTTCCAGATTTCACATTTTTTGCTGCTGCATACATATCCAATACGCCCTCCATGACATTTTCAGTTGTTGCCGAACAAGAAGCGCGGGACAATGTCTATGTAACAGATGATAAAGATAACTTCTTCTATCAATCATCTCAGCTTAAGGAAACAATCGCAACAGCTGAACAGAGTGAACATAATTTTAACATAATTTTAGGGCAAATTGGTGTTGGAAATGTGAAATTGTTTTCTCTATTTGATGCATTTGATTTTTGCAGAAATCTTACAGCTGCACAAAGCGCTTTAACTTACTGCTATGAACAAACAACATCAAAGTGCGTCTTTGAAAAAGCGACTTTGCAGTTTGTGCTGGATTTTTACAATACAGAAAACTCAAGCCACACCCGTATGCAAAAAGTTACTTCATATATTGGAGTAAAAGCTGCTGTACGAGGAAATGAAGACTTGCAGGAGCCTGTAAAGCTTAAAAAAGAAGAACCAGAACAGACAACTAAAGTAGATTCTCTTTCTCTCTCTTCAAAAGGAGAAGAAGATGCATTTACACATAAAGAAAGTAGCGCCCACGATGCTTTCTCAGCTGAAGATTTTTCTTCATCGAGAAGATCACTGAGTGATGACTGATATTTTCACGAAAACCTAGAATTTTGATAGGATATTATAATGAAAGGTAGATAAGAAAATGTTAAAGCTCTAATTAGTAAGATTGAACAAAATCTCTTCTAATTGAGGGCAAAGATAATGAAAATGATAGAACAAAACAGCGTTGATATGGCATTTAGTCAAAAAGCAGCACGTGAGATTACAGTCGTGATGCTTTCAGAAAGAGAATGGTATTTCACATTTATTTCTGATGATCCAATTACCGGAAAGCCAAATAAATATACATTACTTACACAAAGAGGAAAACTAAGAACTTGGGCTGATCCAAAATATCTCTTTAAGTTTCTTCATGAAAGAGGGGTCATTTGTGGGAGTTTTAATCTTAATCAGGATAAAGAACATGAAACAATTAAATATTCTTCACACAACAGCTCGTAATAAAATTGCTGCGTTTTCTGCAGCTTTAACTGTGTTTTTTATGGGTAGTTCAGCTCATGCACAAGCCCAAGCAAAAACTTTAAAAAATGCGGAGACAGCTCTAAAGGGTTTACAAGGCGATATTGAAAAAATTATACCTATTGCTGCTGCTATTATACTATTATGCTTAGCAATTGGTTATGCAGGACGCTACATCGGAAAAGACACATTTGTACGGTGGGCAATCGGGGTCGTTATCGCAGGTTCAGCAGCCCAACTTGTTTCACTGCTATTTAAAACAACATAATAATGGCATTAATTATAAATTGTAAAATACAATATGTTTATTTATATAAAAATATTATTTAGAATTTTAATAAGAGTGAGATATGCAAAATTTAATTAATCTCAAATCGGAAAGTAACAACAAAATCATCGCATTTTCTGCTGCTATGACTGCGTTCTTTATGAATAATTCTGCTTATGCCCAACCATCCGTTCTAAAAAATGCATCGAACGCTCTAACAGATTTACAGAAAGACTTGAAAGCAATTATCCCTATTGCTGCTGCTGTTATACTTTTATGTTTAGCAATTGGCNTGCTGCTGCTGTTATACTTTTATGTTTAGCAATTGGCTATGCAGGACGCTACATCGGAAAAGACACATTTGTACGGTGGGCAATCGGTGTTGTCATCGCAGGTTCTGCAACCCAACTTGTTACACTGCTATTTACAAAATAGTAACAATAGCATTAGTTATAAATACAATATGTTTATTTATATAAAAAATATTATCTAGAATTTTAATAAGAGTGAGATATGCAAAGTTTAATTAATCTGAAACCGAAAAGTAACAACAAAATCATCGCATTTTCTGCTGCTGTGACTGCGTTCTTTATGAATAATTCTGCTTATGCCCAACCATCCGTTCTAAAAAATGCATCGAAAGCTCTAACAGATTTACAGACAGATTTAAAAGTGATTATCCCTATCGCTGCTGCCGTTATACTGTTGTGCTTAGCAATTGG
>NZ_JBHIQF010000074.1:0-3992 GCF_042196445.1 Bartonella sp. AP11XZML | reverse complement strand
AGTAGAATTTGTCATCTTGATTTCCTACATTGCGCGCAATTCACCCGTGGCGTGAATCACGCATCTGTTAAAAGGCTGGTTTTGGGGTGTTAGAGTTTTGTCTTTACAGGTTGTACAATCCGATCAATTGGAATGCGTTTTATATATGCACAATGATCAGAATATAGCGTCAACAAGAAAGATTCATCTGAATTGGGTGGTATCATTTCAAATCTAGTGCATGCAAACGGTCTGAATTCGTATGAAAATGCAAAGCATTGCGATCCTATGAGTTCCATTGGCACGATATTCTCTTCACTTAAGAAGGCATCTATTTTGTCTTTAGAGATTATGGTATCTACATAGGGCTCGCCCTTATCTCCAGAGATCGTTATACAAAGTTCACTTGGATTGTGGGTATTTCTCACAACTAACTGCGAACACAAAGTAGGTTTAATTTCATATCTATACATAATAATTATCTTCTCTCGCTCGTTGTGATAATACTGCCTCCACGAACCTCTGAATCTCCGTAAATGTGTGCGTTACCATACACTTCTGCATTGCAATGAACACTTGCGTTTTCGTAAACATGTGCTTTTCCAAAAATACGACCACCATATATTTTTGCGTTATGATGAATTGTTGCATTTTCATAAATATTTGCAAAATAACAAACTTTTGAGTTATCAAATACCTTGGCATTGTTGTAAACTTTTGCACCGCTATAAACCATGGCATCATCATAAACCCAACAGTCTCCTTCATGACTTAAGTTGCTCTCACCTTCTATAAAGCCGCCTAGGTCACCTTTCTTGACTCTTCCAAAGTCTCTTAATGCTCTAATTCGGTGAAGAGTTCTTCCATCAAACACAATTTTTTCATCAGTAAGTTCGTATTTCTTTTCCATGATTACTATTTTTCACGTTCTACGATTACGGTGGAGCCACTAATTTTACAATTTCCAGCAATGTTTACACGACAGCAAATATATGCTTGATTGTAAATTTTAGCATTTCCGTAAACGTGTACACTTTCCCCTATAACAGAATTCCCATAAATCCGCGCATAGTCAAAAACCTTGGCATTATCTCCAACAGAAGCACCACCAACTTCGGCATAATCAGAAACTTGTGCATTGCCATAAACGCGTGCATTCCCATAAACCCGCGCATCATCATAAACCTTGGCATCACCGTAAACTTGTGCATTGCCAAAAATCCAACAGTCTCTCTTATGGCTTAAGTTGCTCTCTTTTTCTATAAAACCGCCTAGGTCACCTTTTTTGACATATCCAAAGTCTCTTAATGCTCTAATTCGGTGAAGAGTTCTTCCATCAAACACAATTTTTTCATCAGTAAGTTCGTATTTTTTCATCTGGTCTTTTCTCCAGTTGAGATTCTTTTATCGCCATCAATCCAGTCGTCCCAACATACACATGCATCACCGTAAATTTTTGCATGACCGTAAACATGCGCATCACCGGAAACTTCTGCATTGCCGTAAACACGCGCCCTATCGTAAATGTATGGCTCTTCGTAAACTTGTGCATTACCATAAACTTCTGCATTATCAAAAACGTGCGGTTCACCGCAAATATATGCATCACCGTAAACTTCTGCATGACCGTAAATGCATGGTTCATCGAAAACTTTTGCTTTGCCATAAATACGAGAATTGCCGTAAACATGTGCATAACCGTAAACTTGTGCATTTTCGTAAACCTTAGCATTACCAAAAACCTTGGCATCACCATAGACTTTTGCATAATCCCCAATCCAGCAATTACCATGATGACTTAGATTGTCTTCTTTCTCGATATAGCCGCCTAGGTCGTCTGCTTTANTTGAGACAGCAGTCCCATGCCTTTTGTGGTGATTTTTGCGGAAGGAATGACTTTTTCAGTTCCATTTTCGGTTTGAATAGTGAGGGTTGAGCAATCCATTAGTCCTTTTTGGATTTTGTCTTGATAAGGCAATAAGTGAGCCCCGAAAGTGCGTCGATAAACCCATCTTTTTTTCTGTAAGAAGAGAATGAACTGTTTTGGTTGCATTTCGAGCACTTTAGCGGCTTCTGTAAGACCGAAGAGCCCTTCAGAGCGTTGTAAGCTTTCCAAAGCCATGGCTTTTGGTTTTAAATCTTCAATGATGATGTCTTTACGCTCATTTTCATTTTTTAGATGAGTTAATACACCTAACATTACTTGTGGACTTGAGTAATCGATTTGCGGTGTAACAACTTGCTTTGCACGCCGTTCGCATTCGATAAAGTATTCTCTTGCTTGCTTTCCTTTTTTATTACGCTCGACCATGGCAAGCTCTTTCGCCATGTCTAAGGTAAGATAGTATTCTACTGCTATGGCATTGTTCGCTTCCATTTTTTTGTGGAAGCGAATAAAGTCCCTTCCATCAAGGAAAGCATAGGTCATAATACGTTTTTTTATCCAAGTAGAAAAATCTTGTTTACTCTCCAAAAAGACATGTAATTCACGTGCATTTACTGTCTGAACGCTTTCTTCGTTAATGGTGTTATTTGTAATAGCGATAGGATTATTCATAAGTTTACTCCATCCGATCATTTAATAAGAGGAAAGAGGAGGGCGTTTTTAAAAGCGCCCTGTATAATGTGGGTAATTTGGAATGACATCCGAAAGAGTTAGACGGTGCTGCTGTTCATAAGTCCCGTAAGTTTCATCTTCATATCGCTGCTGTTCGATTTCTTCTAAAAAAAAACCGTATGCGTTACTGTCTTTAACAAAGTCGTGAGGTATATTGCCGTTGAAACATTGCTCTTCACATTCTTTCAGATAGCATTCGGCAATATCTTCAGAGATATCTTCGCAACGATTAGTCGTTGGTTCTACGCGCAAAATTTGGACAGCATTATCGGTTTGGTCGATAAAATTGATAATGTCCTTTTCTTCTAATAAAGGACCAGATTTAGCGAGATTTTGTTCTTCATTTTCGCACATCACTAAGAGAATTTCATCAGAATTTATAAACACTGGTTTATTCACAAATGCCTCCATACTGCCTATTGGCAAAAGTTATTTTCTAAGATATGGGATATTTGATACCAAAACGGTAATTTAAAGTCAATACCAAAATGGTTATTTTTTTATTTTATATTTTTTTAGAGTAGAAAAAATGGATGAAAAATGGTCAATTAATACGCAAATATTAGAACTATGGGATAAATTGACAGAAGATGAAAAAAGAGAGTTTATTCTTTTTTATCTTGATAAAATGAAGAAAGGAGATCAAGAAGTTTAACCTTATTATCGTAGCTTAGATGCTCTAACATATCTTCAATTTGTTCATCTAAGCTATTAGGCTTATTTCCTGAAAACAACAGTTGTTTGGGGGTAATTTTTAAGTGTGGCGCCAAACGTACAGCCCACTCCTTTGTTAATTTTCGTTGTCCATTTTCTAAACGAAAAATTTGTGGCTGACTAGTCCCTACCAATTCGGCTAATTCTTTTAAAGTTAAACCTACTTTTTGTCTGAAAAATTTCAAATTATTCATGATTCTTATCCTAATTAAAAAAAATATCCTTTCAAATGCCAATATGGTAAAATATGCTTGTCTTAATAATACCAATATGGTAAAAAGAGGAATGTCTAAACTAAAACTGTATTTATCAAAGAATAATATTACTTATGCCGAGTTTGCGATTTTGGTAGGTGTTACACAAGCATCTATAGCACGCTATGTGAATAAGAAGCGATTTCCGCATCCTAGGATAATACAAAAAATAGCAGAAGTTACTGATAATTACATAAGTCCTAGCGATTGGTATCAAGAGAATTTTTCTTCAATTTCTAAAAGTCGCGGTGTTGATCAGACGGGCGATAGATTGCAGCATTAAGGAGATAAAGATGGCTGTAGAAAAGAAATACGAACTTACTGATGAAACAATTGAGTTTGCTGGAAAAACTCTTCACCGCATTCGTGCATTGAGAAGCTTTGGAAAAGTTAAAGCAGGTGATGTTGGTGGTTTTGTAGAGAGTGAA
>NZ_JBHIQF010000073.1:0-1709 GCF_042196445.1 Bartonella sp. AP11XZML | reverse complement strand
TAATGCAAGATCTGTCGCAACATTGGGGGCTGGCAAATATAATGATGGTGCTGGCTTGTTACTTCATAAGCGTAAAGATGGTGGTGCTCAATGGCTTTATCGTTATACCATTCATGGTCGGCGCCGCGAAATGGGCTTGGGTGCCTTGCGAGATGTTTCTTTAAAACAAGCCCGTGAATTGGCAACTAGGTGGCGGGCTGTTTTACGTGAGGGGCGTGACCCTATTAAAGAACGCAACAAACAAAAGCGTGAGGCAATGCGCAATCTCCATTATTTAAAAGATATTGCTCTAGATGCTTTTGAAAGCCGTAAAGCTGAATTAAAAAATGATGGTGAGTCTTGTAATTGGTTTTTACATTTACGCCTCCATATTCTCCCCAAATTAGGTTGCCTCCCCGTTTCAGAGATTACGCAAACAGAGATACGCGATACCCTTGCCCCTATTTGGCATACAAAAGCTGGAACTGCTCGAACAGCACTAATGCGTCTTAATCTTTGTCTCAAACATGCGGCTGCATTAGGGTTAGATGTTGATTTACAAGCAGTAGAAAAAGCAAAAGCTCTCTTAGGCAAACAACGTCATAAAACGCAAAATTTTCCAGCCATGGATTGGAGAGATGTGCCGGCTTTTTACCAATTTCTCTGCAAAACAACAACTATAAAACATTTAGCTTTGCGTCTGCTTATCCTTACAGGGGTTCGTAGCAATCCTTTGCGTCATATTCGTGAAGATCAGATTGAAGATGATATCTGGACAATCCCTGCTGAGAATATGAAAGGCAAGCGTGATGCCACAACAGAGTTTCGCGTGCCCCTATCATCTGAAGCAATAAAAGTAATTGAACAAGCCCGCTGTATCTCTAAAAGTGATTTCATCTTTTCACTTACCGGTCGTGGTCCTCTTTCACATACGATGATGGCGGCGTATATGAGAAAAAATAAAATTGAAGCCTGCCCCCATGGTTTTCGCTCTAGTTTACGCGATTGGCTAGCAGAAACAACCGATGCCCCCTATGAGGTCGCTGAAACCATTCTAAGTCATACAGTAGGAGGACAAGTAGAGCGCTCCTATCGTCGCACTGACTATCTAGAACAGCGCCGTGTTTATATGGATAAATGGGCCGCTTATGTCACTGGTCAATCTTAAGATATNTTATCACATGAGAATTTATATGATAAAATATTGTTTTCTATAAATAAAATACCTTCAAAAATGAACCAAAATGTGCTTAATAAATAGGCATGATTTGTTACCATTTTTTTATTATGAAAGGATTTTAGAATGACAGAAAATGATAGTCTTTTAACAGACCGTGAAAGTGCAAAATTGCTTCATATGAGTGTCTCAACATTCCGGCGCCATGTTACCAATGGCTCTTTACCAAAACCCTTAAAATTTGGTTTTTTATCGCGTTGGTTACAATCAGATCTTTTGAATGTAATCGAGCAAGCGAAACAGCAACGTCAAAATGACGCGGCATAAAAAAACCTTGTCACGTAAGGACGGACAAGGCTTTCTCAAACTCATCAATCTAGAGATAGCACAATCCGTCCTATGACGCAACGTTATAGGATTTACAATGATGTGTTCTTTTAAGAATGCGCGGGGTATTACTTGTGCCTTGCGCGGGGTTTGGCATGGGCGTTATGGAACAGCCCGTTGCCCTGCTCATGATGATAGGCTGCCTAGCTTATCCATTAAAAATGGA
>NZ_JBHIQF010000072.1:0-30799 GCF_042196445.1 Bartonella sp. AP11XZML | reverse complement strand
TAAAAAGCTGTGCACACTCACGTGTCGTTACATATCTATCTCCATCATCAAATATCATCTCATTACCTTTCTCTTTTTTATGTTATGTGAAGGGGCTGGGATGCTAGGAGGAGAGAACTTCCTATATTGTCAAGCAGCTTTTTGTCAAAATCTTTTGTATCTCTTGTGCTATTGCCTCTAAAAAGATTTCAATAGCTTGATTGATTTGTTTAAGATGCTGCTGGAAACGTAGCCAATACAACACCAGACAAAGATGATACCATTGAATCCGAACGCCCTACCAAATGCTTCATATGAAAAAGAAAATATATGAAACCGAACTACTTGTTCAAATTTATTACAGTACAATATTCTTAAAAAAACTATCAAATATCATTGGTCTATATATTGAATATGCTCCACTAATATATTGTTTCAGTTGGAAACAGACTGTAAGAGAGGAGAAATATCCATTATGTTTTTTATGTAACAGTTTATTTAAAATCCTTCATAAAGGTATTTTTTAATGAAATTAAGCAATTAGGGGAAAAAACAAAGAATAATTAAATTAACTATAGATTTTTTTATTAAATATGTATAACACGTTATGTATATGTATTATTGATTCTAAGATAATTTTTAGATATATAATGTTAAATTATAATGTTTTTTTGTTTTTATAAAAAAATTCTGTGGTGCAATTTATGACTTTTGAAATTACTTAAAAATCAACACCTAATTATTTCATTAATTATTATGTCTCTTATTTTTTGTTAAAAGTGCTTTTTGTTATTGGAATTATTGAAGTTTTTTCAAGTAAAGTTCTTCTAAATCATTCTAGATCAACTGTAAGAATTTATGAGTGAAATCTATCTGATTATAAATGGAATTATCATAAAGTTATTGTCTTTAGATGGAGATCAATTGCTGCAAAATGAATAGTATTTAGCATAATCTTTATTCAAAAAATGATATGGATCTTAAAATAATCCACTATGGGTGTTTTGAATTTATTATGCCCTTTCGCTGTTCTGTTCTTAAAAATGAGTAGATGTAAGTTTTTAATTCATATCCTGCTTTGTGTAGTTTTTTATAGGTAAAAATAATGCGAAAAATATCAAAAGAAGGGCTTGTATTGATTAAGCAATTGGAAGGCTTGCGTTTATCAGCTTATGAAGATTCTGGTGGTGTCTGGACAATTGGTTATGGACATACAAGTGCTTCTGGTGCCCCAAGCGTTCACAAAGATATGCAAATTACGGAAAAAGAAGCTGAAAAAATCCTTTGTCAGGACTTGAGGGAGTATGAAGCTGTTGTTGAAAAAGCCGTTACCGTTCCTTTAAACGATGAACAATTCGCGGCATTAGTATCATTTTGCTATAATGTAGGAATCACAGCATTTCGCAGTTCTACACTTTTAAAAAAGCTTAATAAAGGTGAATATGAAGCGATACCAACCGAATTGCAAAAATGGACAAGAGTGGGAGGAAAACGTATCCAAGGTCTTGTCAATCGCCGAGCAACCGAAGCAGGATTGTGGGCAAAAGGAGCTCATGTTGCCCCCAATTATCATGTAGTAGAACCAGAAGGCGTAACAGGTATTTGCAAAGTAGAAGCTCTTGCACCAATCATAGGTTCTTTTTCAGGGCTTGGAGGTCTTTTTGCAGGAAATGGTCCTGTTCAATGGGTTCTAGCAGGCATTATGGTTTTAGCTGCTTGTACAGCTATGATATACATTGCTAAACGTTTTCAGGAACACCGCCTATGATTTTATGGATAAAAAAATATCTGACAATGACGTCAGCGCTCATAGCAGCTTTTCTTATAGCTTTAGTCAAAGCCTTTTTTCTTGGGAAAAAAGTTGAGAAGCAAAAGCAAACAAAAGAAGATTTCAAGATAGCGACAACACGGCTTGAGGTAGAAAATGAAATTAATAAGAAAAGTGATGCTGATGTGCGCACTAAGCTTTCTAGCTGGCTGCGCGACGAATGAACGAACTTCTTGTATCGGATGGCTGCCAATTTATTTGAATCGACAAGATATCAATGTCATTAGTCCAAATTTGGCGAGAGATATTTTAAAACATAACGAACAAGGTGAACGTTTATGTGGTTGGAGAGATAAACGGAAAATAAAGTGATAAAAATATAATTCCTCTGAAACATCAATCAATGAAAAGATTTGAAAGAGGTGGATACATTCAGATTAAAAGTAAAAGCACTTAAAGGATTAAAACACTCTGGTGGTCAATTAGATTTAATTAGAGTGACTGAGGTGTCTGAATTGAAACTAAAGGATTCAACAGATTATGTTTGTGTAAAATGATTGAGTCTATTGATGTATTCTAAGGGCATCTTTGTTATCCTATCAAAAGAAGATGAGAAAAGATTTTATGGATTGCACTACTATCGTCGTTCAAAGAACTAATCATACACAAAGGCTCTGTTTTCAACAAAAATAACATCTAGGGGCTGGCATGCTTGAAGAAAAGAAATCTACGGAGCTATATAATGAATATATGGTAAGGCTTTTATGTGATTTGTAAATGACGTTGCTTCAACTTCCTAATTATAATAATGATGTTGACGATAAGGCAAATACTTTCGCACTGTATCTGCTTTTTCATGCTAAAGTGGCGGGAAAACATTGTGAATGATCTTGGCTGTTAATTTTTCTATAGGTAAATTCCCTATGTGGGAAATGACATGCAACTCCAGTCGAGAAAACCAACAACCATTTTTGCTTTTATTTTTTAACTTAGCTTTTTTACTTTCAAAAGTCGCCTAGCAATTTCTTGAAAAATATTGCTTTACTATTTTAAGATAATTTTTTCCTGAAATAAAATCCTTCTTTTAAAATATTACTGTAATATCTTGCAAACTCATGTACTGCTTTTAGAGAAAGTTTGTAATAGGACCGTGTCTTTCACGGCGTTTATTGTGATGTGTATAACGGAAAAGTTAAGAGCGCGTATTATCTTTTCGAACATTCAACCACAATCTTATTTCATCCCAATATTTATCTTGAGAAGATACTTTTATAAAGATACTGATAATCTATAAATCACTCTCCCCTAATTCACCTTCTCACTCATCCTTCCATGCATTGCTCGTCCACCTTTTAAACCACCTTAAATTTTTGATATAGAATTTTTTCTTTAATTTTTATTTTTTATTGAATCATAAAAATGATATGTCTCAATCTCACTTCTATGCATCTTTATACGCTTTGATTCTTATTTCTAAAGCCCAGACATCCTGCATATCGCACTGTTTTTATATTTAATATATATTTTTAGATTTATTCCTAACTTGTTAGAAAAGTTTTTATATTTTGATAGAAATATCTTCTATCAGTTCACTTTTTTCAAAAGATTCTGAAAGGATTCTCAAAAAGTATGCAAGTTAAAGACTATTTAATACGTATTGTTTCTTTTCTAGAAATCAAAATTGGTGATACCCCATTCCTTACCAGAAATTGTGTTATTTGCAGAGCAGTCTGTATAAGATGGTGTAACCTCTTTTATGAAGTTAACTAAAGTTTTTTGAATTTCTAGCATATTGTTTAAAGACAAAAAACTCCCCTTTAATTTATACAAGCAGCTTAGACATCGGCTGATAATCCTTCCACTTATAAAAATCTTTTCTTTAATAACCCTCAAAACCACAATTAAAGTGGTGAAAGATAAAACAAGATTTTTAGGCGATCATAACACACAATAAAATCAGACCAGTCTAAATGTTCAATGCTAACACCTGCTAAACAGTGGAAATAAGTTTTAGCACGCATTCAAATTGGAAGGGCTTAAGCCCCCCGCGCGCTACGATGGTTTTCTATTCTCATCGTACGATTTACATTCCCTCTAAAACTTAATCGCTGTAAATATAAAAATCTTGAAGCCCGTTCTAAATCCGTGAGAGTTTCTGGATCTTGCTGTATTAAACGTTGAAATTCCTCACAACTGCTCATCTGAAATGCTAACATTTTCATAAAAGGACGATAGTGGCGTTGTAACATCCCTAAAAAGTTTACGACATAACCTGAGAGATTATTGCTGATTTCAGGAGATAGAATCAATTTCTGCTCAAAGAAAATCTCACCCATACCAACAAAAAGGTTTAATGCTACATGCCATGAGGAATGTTCTCAAATAATTTTGATATTTTTTGATCAAATTTCTTTTGCCACCAATATCGGCAGCAACTGGTGTAGAATTAACAAAATTATAATTTTTTATCTTAAAATGTATCCATCATTTTTTACATTCTTTCATCTATCTTAGCCTTCTTTTCACAGCTTCAAATGATAAAAGTAACTGCAATGTTAAGTCGTTTTGCATCGAACAAATTTCTCGCAAACTATCCCTATTGGCTAGATGACAATCCATCCTCTATTTAAAGAGAGAAAAACTTTTCTTTTTTATTCAGCGATAAAGTAAATATTATCCAATTACTTATGAGAAGTAATTGGATCAAATGGAAATTGTAATTCTTTCTACTCTAAGTAATCTTGTACCCATTTATATAGGTTTAGGAAAGCGTGCTGTTATAAATATTCATAAAAATGCTTCAAAAATTGATATCAGCAAAACTTCTATTTAAAAAAGGAAAAGATGTTCTCTTACTTGCTACTGAAGAAACTGTTCAGATTTGTCTTGATGTTGCTGAAGAGCTTCAAAAAACATGAAGTTATCCCAACGCTTACAAGTGTGCCAACAATTCAACTTTGAGATAATAGATCAGTGCTAGAGTTATGTCAATCTCACCAATCTGTTGTTGTCTGTGAAGAGCATAGTATCAAAGGAGAAGCTTGGAGATGCAATTGTTAAATCGCTTATGGAACAAAACATTCTATGCCAATTTGTATCATTAGGCCCCCCCACCATCCCCATCTGCAATAAAAACGAACTGGATATTTTAACAAGTTATAAAATCAATCGAGAACGCATAAATAGTGTTAGAAATGACATACTATACAAAAAATATTCAACTGCTTCCTAATATGCTCGTCAGTTCAAAAACATCATAAATCATTGAGAATACAAGAAAATAAGAAAGAAAAGCACATTAATTCACGCAGTTTTGCTCTCAGTAAACGAGCTTTTTTAAAGATAGTACGGATATTTTTTCATTGCTTAAAAATGTATTCCATAAAAACAATATCATATCCATATAATATATTATCCAATGAACTTAATATAAATAATATATAGGTTATAGAAATATTATTTATTAGATACATTTTTTATTATAATTATAGATTAAAATAAATACATATTGACATTTTTAATAATTTTATTTATATACTATAATTAATATTATTCTATATTAAAATAAAACTAAATGGATTTTATAAATTTACGTTTTATGCCAATATGGAAAAGAAGTAATTAACATATTATATTTTAATGTTTTTTATATACAGGAGGGAAAAATGCTCACAGCATTATTTATAGCTATTTTTTCTATATCAACAGTTGTTTTACCTTTAATATCAGCGCTTGTTCCTTTTTATCCGTAGAATGAGCTTTTAATAAAGTAAATAAAATATGTATGCAATGTTATTATTGTTTTTTTTCGTGTTTATTATTATTAATACTTAATATTATTGTAGTTACTGAGTATTTTCTGTGATTTTATAGAGGAGCTTATTGATCTTTTCTATTTAACTTTAACTGTCAACATATTTTTTAAAATATATAATTATGCTCCTCTATAAAAAGACTTTCTTTTTCTGAAAGAAGTATAACATATTGCTTTCATTGCTTAAAAACATCTATATTTACTAAACTCTTGCGTGTAATATCTTTGATTGTCTGAGTACCAGTCAGTGTCATAGCTACCCGCATTTCATTGGCAAAAAGATCAAGGAGATGCATAACACCTTTCTTACCTGCTGCTGCAAGCGCATAAACAAAAGCACGGCCAATCATAACAGCATCCGCACCTTGTGCTATCATGCGTACAACATCAAGACCAGAACGAACACCTGAGTCCACTAAAATAGTCAAATAATCCTTTACAGCATCCGCAATTGCAGGCAATGCTCGTGTTGTTGATAATACACCATCAAGCTGACGTCCGCCGTGATTAGAAACAACAATACCATCCGCACCAAATTTTACTGCTTCTCGTGCATCTTCTGGATCAAGAATACCTTTCAAAATCATTGTTCCTTTCCAAAAATCGCGAATCCATTGTAGATCATGCCAACCAATTGATGGATCAAAATTTGCACCAAGCCAACCAACGTAATCATCCAATGCAATTTTCTTTTTGAGATAAGTGGAGACATTTCCAAGATCATGAGGGCGCCCCATAACACCAACGTTCCAAGCCCAATATGGATGAGTCAAAGCTTGTAAAAAACGACGTAAACCAGCATAAGGACCAGACATTCCCGAATGCGCATCACGATAACGTGCACCAGGAACTGGCATATCAACTGTAAAAACCAACGTGCGTACACCAGCCAACCAAGCCCGTTCTAGTGCATCACGCATGAAACCGCGATCTTTGAGAACATAAAGTTGAAACCAAAATGCACCTCCAACTGCCTCTTGTACTTCTGCAATGGGACAAACTGAAACAGAGGATAGAGTAAAAGGAATCCCTTTTGCCGCTGCGGCACGCGCTGCTTTTACCTCTCCACGACGTGCATACATGCCCGTTAGCCCAACAGGTGCAAGTACAATCGGTAAATCAAGTGTCTGATCAAAAAGCTTGATTGAAAGATCAACTTCACCAACTTGCCTTAGAATCCTTTGACGCAATGCAAGTGCTTGAAGATCTGTACAATTACGTCGCATCGTTTCTTCAGCATAAGCCCCACCATCAATATAGTGAAAAAGAAAGGGAGGAAGACGACGCTTTGCTGCCTTACGATAATCAAGTGTTGAAGAAATAATCATTGATGGCACCATTGTTTCTAAATGAAAAGAGAAAACATCCTAAAACGCATAAAAGCGAATCCATGTACCTACCTATTCGCTATTCTCCCAAAGCACTCTATTGAATAGATAGAAGCAACAGAGACTGCAACTTTCTAAAAAAACTAATTGATAAAAACAACATCTTTATTGCTCTTATCCAAATTTAAAATCTCACAGTATGAAGTATCATTAATAACGTATCTACTCATATATTCTTCATGTGCAATTAAAATGTTATACTCTCTTTAAAGTAATCCCTCTTCGAAAGCGATTGCTCCGTAGCTTAATTAGTTATAATTTAAAGTCGCTTCTCCCTCCAAAGATCCTTACATTATCAGTTATTAAGAATATAGAGTGTCATTAAGTATAAATCATAATCTCCCCCAAAAGATGAAAAAATCCTTTATTAATACTGGAAATAAAGCTGTCGCATACATGCAGAAATCTTCTTATATCAATATTCAAAACTGAGATCTGTTACTTATTCATGAAAGTTTATAAAAATATACAGTGTCTAAATTCACATAAAGCATAAAAAAACTTTTAATGTTCATACTAATAGAATCTCTTCATATTTAATTGAATAATTTTCTAGAAATATTATATCTTGAGGCTATAAATGAGTTACTAAAATTAGAACAATGTTTAAAAAAATTGTTACTAAACTGGAGTGAAAACTTATTTATTAACTCTTAAGGATAATTTTTATACGGAATAAAATATACTGGTTATTACACTCTAGAAAAATTGAGTCAATTGCAGCATCCAATCTCGCATATTTACTTTGAAAAGTGAGTAGCTACTGTTATATTGAATTTTATTAACCCATTGATTTATTATAATAAATATGAATAACATATTAAATATAGTAAAATTCTTTCATTGTAAATTTTGTCATGATGAAATAATCAAAACTATTCTTTTGCACATCATAAATGGAGTTCGTATAGATAGAACCTCTTGAAAAAAGAAGTAAAAATGCCTCTCATACCCTCTCAAATGCAAGAGATGAGATAACCTTGGAAATTAAAAATAGAATGCATGACGCCAGTTTTGCGAAGCACAAAATTTTCTTTTATCTAAAATACGCTTTCTGCATACATGTTATCAAAATTCGTGGTTCCCAACTCATTTAAAATGCTTGGACAACTTTAAACCCTGTGCTTGATAATGTGATCCAACATCATGTCCATAAAGGGTTGATGGTCGATTAAGCATATGCTCATAGACCAAACGGCCAATAATTTGACCATGCTCTAAGATAAAAGGAACTTCATGGCTCCGCACTTCTAAAACCGCTCTTGCTCCTTTTCCACCCGCTTCCTTATGCCCAAATCCTGGATCAAAAAAGCCTGCATAATGCACCCTAAACTCGCCAACTAAAGGATCAAAAGGTGTCATTTCTGCGGCATAAAGCGGAGGCACATGAACAGACTCTCGTGAAACTAAAATGTAAAATTCATCAGGATCAAGAACCAACTCCCTTTGACCACGATCAAAAAGAGGTTCCCAAAAATCTAAAACGTGGGCAACGGCACGTTTATCAATATCAATAACACTTGTATGATGTTTACCACGATAACCTATAAGCCCGTTTTCGTCTCCCTTTAAATTAATGGAAAGACCAATACCACCAACACTAATATTAGGAAAATCATCCGATATCAGTGTTTCTTGCCTTTGCAAAGTATGCAACTCTATTTCATTTAAATAACTTTGGCCTTTTCTAAACCGAAGCTGTGATAAATGTGAGCCTGTATGCACCAAAATTGGAAATGTGCGTGGACTAATTTCCAAATAAAGTGGACCATGATAACCAGCACAAATTTTATCAAACTCCTGAGCATTATCCGTAATGACACGTGTAAAAATATCTAATCGTCCTGTAGAACTTTTGGGATTGGCAACAGCAGATAAGAATTCTGGTAAAGCTAAACTTTCTAAAAGAGGAACAATATAAACACACCCCGTTTCCAAAACGGCTCCACCTCGTAAATCAAACTCATGCAACTTTAACCGTTCAAGCTTATCCAAAACTTTTGTATCAGGTCCCGGCATAAAAGAAGCACGTATACGATAAGCTTTCTCCCCTAAACGAAGATCAAGACTTGCTGGTTGTATTTGAGATCTATCAAATGGATACTGAGCCTTGAGAAAGTTATTCTCGATCAAAGCTTGTATATCACTATCCGCTAAAATACCGCTTATACGCGCCATATATATTGCCTTCCCTTTTTACATTGTTTCTTTTTTGACCTAGATGATAAACTGGTGCAAGCTATTTTAAAGTGATAAAAACTATTTTTATGTTTTTTCCAACCGACTTGTTAACATAAAATAAAATAGGAGGTATTGTAAAAATAATACCTCTCATGTTCTCTTATTCTTGAATGTCTCGCAAATGATGTTATCATAATTTTCTATAGAACCCTTAAAATTCCTGTTAGAATTTATTATGATTATACGCCATCTTAGCGAAAATATTATTAATCAAATCGCCGCCGGTGAAGTTATTGAACGACCAGCAAATGTTGTCAAAGAACTTGTTGAAAACGCTATTGATGCTGGTGCAACACGCATTGAAATTATTACAGCAAATGGTGGAAAAAATTTTATAAAGGTGAGTGATAATGGTTATGGAATTCCTGCAGATCAATTAACTTTAGCAGTTTCTCGCCATTGTACCTCAAAGATTACCGATGACGTACACAATATCTGCTTCCTTGGATTTAGAGGAGAAGCCCTCCCCTCTATTGGTTCTGTTGCTAAACTTAAACTCATTTCACGAACAAAAGATGCTGAGAGCGCTGCTGAAATTTCCGTTACTGCAGGAAAAATTGTAGGACCCAAACCAGCTGCTGCGAATCTTGGAACAATTGTTGAAGTTCGTGATCTTTTCTTTGTCACGCCAGCACGATTAAAATTTATGAAAACTGATCGGGCTGAAACAAATGCTATTAGCGATATGATTAAGCGAATTGCTATCGCATTTCCACATATCCGCTTTTCTCTTTCAGGACTAGACAGAACATCTATGGAATTGTCTGCTACAGAAAATAATATTCAAGGACAATTACAACGTATTACGCAGATTATGGGAAAAGAATTCGCCCCTAATAGCATTGCGCTGAATGCTGAACGCGAAGCGGTGCGCTTAACAGGTTTTGCCTGTTTGCCATCTTTCAACCGAAATAACAGCCTTCATCAATTTGCTTATGTTAATGGACGTCCCGTGCGTGATAAATTTCTATGGGGCGCTATCCGAGGCGCTTATGCTGATGTTATGACACGAGATCGTTATCCTGTCGCTATTCTTTTTATTGACCTCCCACCTGCTGAGGTAGATGTTAATGTTCACCCAGCCAAAGCTGATGTACGATTCCGTGATCCAGGATTAATTCGTGGTTTGATTGTTGGAGCTATTCGTGAAGCATTGCAGCAATCTGGTATTCGTCCTACTTCAACCCGTTCTGAAGCAATGCTTGCTGCATTTCAAACACAACAATCATTGGCACAACAACCATTAGGCAGTTTTAAGAACACGCACCAGTTCTCTTCTTACAGTTCACAACCTCATCATTTTACCAGTGCTTCAATGGTCCAAAAACCATTGGATAGTACTCACTCTTTTGATTTAAAAGAAGATGCCGCTCCTATTATGGAGGGCTTAAATACACCAAGTGGGGATGCATACATTCCAAGCACGACATCTTCATCAAAAGAGTTATCTTATCCATTAGGAGCGGCCAGAGCACAAATCCATAAAAACTATATTATCGCCCAAACACAAGATAGTTTGATCATTGTCGATCAGCATGCAGCTCACGAACGATTGGTTTATGAAGCACTCAAAAATGCACTTTATTCCAAACCACTTCCTTCACAGTTATTACTTATTCCTGAAATTGTAGAACTCTCTGAAGAAGATGCAACATGCCTTTTAACGCATAAAGATGCTTTGCAAAAATTTGGATTAGGAATAGAACCATTTGGACCAGGAGCAATTGTTGTGCGTGAAACACCTTCCATGTTAGGAGAGATCAATGTCCAAGCCCTTATTAAAGATCTCGCAGATGAGGCTGCTGAGTATGATACAACAAATAATTTAAAAGCAATGCTTGATTATGTTGCAGCAACGATGGCCTGTCACGGCTCAATACGGTCAGGGCGCCTTTTACGCCCCGAAGAAATGAACACACTATTACGACAAATGGAGGCAATACCTAATACAAGTACATGTAATCATGGACGCCCTACTTATATTGAACTCAAACTGGCAGATATAGAACGGCTTTTTGGCAGAAAATAAGCCCTTCATCATTTTTACAAGAAAAATATTTTAAAATTAACTCTCGACTTTATAATATATTTTATGGCACTTTTCTTGAATCTCTTGTATCAAGTAAAAAGGAATTATAATGTTTCCCAATGGTGAACGCGAAGCAAAAATTCATTATTCTAATAATGGATATGACATTATAGAATATGGTACCTATACCATTTGTGCTGTTAGCGGGCAAAAAATCCCTATAGATGATTTAAAATATTGGAATCATCACCGCCAAGAAGCATATGCTAGTTGTGAAATCTCCTATCAGCGCGAACTTGAGTGCAACCCATATCTCAAGCAATTGTTAAAAACAAAAGAAAAATAACCGCTCGAAAGCTATAAATTTAGCCTTTGCCTTTTAGACAAGAAAATTCAAGGGAACGTTTTCTAAAGCGGGTCATGACCTCTTCAAGGACCATACGGCAGAAGTCTTTTTTAACAAAATCGACATTCACATCAAAGATAATAAGATTTTTCAAATCTTTTTGCATGTGAATTGTCTGTATACGGATATAATCTTTAGCTGTTGTTGCGAGCCATAAATTGTGCATTTTAGCCTTTTGTATAAGGCTTTTTAAATTTTTATCTGTGAAAAAATAGTGGTCTGGATATATGTAAGTTTGCACCACATGACCAGATAATTCTTTAATAGATTTAAAAAATTTATCTGGATTGCCAATACCAGCAAATGCCAAAAATGATTTTCCTGAAACCTCATCAGAGGCACTGGCTTTAAGATGAGCACGATATAAAGGCTTTCCAGTACGCGAAACAAGAAAAGCGACATTATCAGGCGCATCGGAGTGACCAATCAATAAAACACTATCCATAAAAGAAAACTGCGTTTTTAATGGTACGCGCAAAGGTCCTGCTGGAAAGACAGCTCCATTACCAAAACCGCGCATCGCATCAACAACGAGTAACGCATAATCCATATAAAGACGGCGACTTTGAAATCCGTCATCCATTAAAATAAGATTACATCCCTCTTGTTTAAGCCGTTGTGCCGCTGCATAACGATTAGGTGATACAGCTACAAAAGCATGCCGTGCAAGTAAAAGTGCCTCATCTCCAACACTATATGGAGTATCATATTTTTCATTTACAAGATGTACCCCTTTAACTGATCCACCATAACCACGAGATATAATACCAGGTACGAAACCAAGTTCTTTAGCCACTTTTGTAAAAGCAATAACAACCGGCGTTTTACCCGCACCACCACATGTAAAATTTCCAATACACAAAACTGGCAGATCAATCACGGGAGGCTGTCTTGTCATAAAACGACTTGAAAAATAACCATACCCCCATGAAACTGGAGCTAACACAAAACGCAAAAAGCTTTTATTTTTCCACCAAAAACGAGGGGCGCTAATATGCATATCTACCCTGACGCTGACGTAAACCTGTTTGTATTACAAGGGGTTGTAAAAATGGATCTAAAATCTTTAATGTGCGCTCAAATGCACCTGCCATACCTGTCGCCACTTCATGAGCCTTATCAACCATTTCTTGCCGCAATGTTTCATTTGTTAAAAGCTTATACACCTGAATAGCAAGCTGTTTTGTATCTTGAACCATATATGCTGCATCATGCGTTAGAAATTGTTTGAACATCTCTTGAAAATTTGAAACATGGGGCCCTGTCAAAATAGCGGAACCAAGCAAAGCCAATTCCAATGGATTGTGTCCACCATTTCCACATAACGATTTACCAACGAAAGAAACTTTCGATAAGCGAAGAAAAAGTCCCATTTCTCCAATGGTATCTCCCCATAAAATATCGGTATTCATGTTTGGAACAGTATCTCTACTCCTACGAATAAAACTTAACCCCTTATTATCGCATTTTCTGATAAGATCTTCTGAACGTTCAGGATGACGAGGCACAATAATTGTTAATAAATCTGGCAAATAATTTTTAACAATTTTATGGACCTCAAAAGCAATCTCCTCTTCCCCTTCATGCGTTGAAACAGCTGCCCAAACCGGGCGATTGCCGATAGCATTACGATAACGTGCAAGCAATTCTTGATTTTCAACCAGAAAAACATCAGCCTTGAGATTACCAGAAAACGTAACAGATTTTACGCCAAGTGTATGGTAATAAGCTACATCTCTTTCATTTTGACCAATCGCCAAATCAATATCCTTAAAAATATGTTTGGCAAGAACACGTCGTTTTTGCCAAGCTTTAAAAGAACGTTCAGACATATGGGCATTAACCAAAATCTGCGGAATACGCATTTTTGCAAGTTCTTTAATACGAAGAGGCCAAATTTCTGATTCACAAATTAAGACGAGATCAGGCTTCCAATGACGAATAAAACGGCGCACTGCAAAATCTAAATCCAAAGGAGCATATTGATGAATCAACCTATTACCAAAATATTTTTTCACAAGAGTAGAAGATGTCACCGTCCCAGTTGTCATTAATACATTGATTTTCAATGATAAAATATAATTTATAAGTGGAACAAGTGCAAGTGTTTCTCCAACACTTGCTGCATGCAACCAAACTAACGAACCTTGGGGGCGTATATGAGAACTTTTACCTAAACGCTCTTTTTTGCGACACCACTCTTCTTTTCCTCGAATAGCACGAAAGAACAAATAAAAAGGAATAACAAGACATAAGCAAAAACCAATCATTCGATAGCTTAAAAGAGCCGTATGTGCCTTTAATTCTACCATTTAAAATCACCTCATCCAGCTATTTTAAGATATCTATATACTTATTTTGTTAAAAAATTCATCAACACTATTGGTTGCATCCATATTTTTTAATATCATCCATATCTTAAATAAAAAAAGCTTAATCCATGAGAAAATTCAATACATATACACATTATTTAAATCTCTTTTAATTAAATTTTGTAACTTATATCGATTTTATCACTTCATTCTGCACCCTATAAAAAATCTTATTCAAAAATAACAAAACTACATTTCAGTCGATTATAATTTTTAAAATATAAATGATAAACCTATGACATAGATTGTATCAATTTTTTCAACTCACTGAATAAATACTTCTTATGATTTTAATGAGACTTTGAATTTTGCACGTTGGTATTTTAGAGAAAAAGCTTATTTTTACATATGTTAGGTATTGTCAATTTTTCAAAAAATAACCCATATAGACATTACAACCGAATATAAGTACAACAAATAAAATGTGTTTAAAAGAAAGCTCAATCTCTATTATTTCATTTCAATAAAATGAATATGTCAAACTAACCTTAAAAAACTTTTGAATAGTATAGAGTTCTCATTTTAAATTGTGATATAATCTCTTAAAGGTAATCCAGAAAAATCTAATCTTGTTTAATAGAGAATTTCTTAAAAGTCTTAAAGCAATTTAAATAAGAGTTTTCAAAATTTTAAATCCTCTCTTTTCAGGAGGTCGCAATGATATATTATTCCTTTTAAGATTGTATATAATCAACACAAAATGATTAACTTATAGATTGTAGTTTTAAATGAGTACTCAAGAAATCCTTATGAGGTAAGTTAACTTCATAAATCTATTCAGTTTCTCTAAGTTTCTAATTTTGGTAAAGTTTCTAACGACTTTCATGGTTTCTAAGCTTATAGTAATAACTCGTTTAAAAAATTCCAATAGATAAGTAACGAGTGCTAATAATCTCAACAGAGTAGTAATTGCTATCATTAATAATGCTACTCTTTTTATTAATCTTAACGCATTAGTGTCTCATACCCCATTCAAAAGCAGAGTGACTATTCACAATATAATCATAAACTTCGAGTGATAGCTGTCATGATAATATTGCTGTTGTAAATAGGTTGATAGAAACTGTCTTGCATTTTTATTAAGCGTAAAGATGGTGGTGCAATAATGGATTTTATACCTTGCACGGACGCTATTATGAAATGGGCTTGGGTGCTTTGGGAGATGTTTCTTAAAAAAACATATGAATTTTAAACAACAAGCATATTCTTTTTTACGGCATTCTATTTTACCCGAAGAACGTACCTATGAAAAGGACGACTAAACAAAAGCATGAAGCAATCTACAGGTTATAATGACCAAATATTCAAGCTTTATTCTGCATCGCCTAACTCAGCATCAAGAAACTGATGCAAATCTACAATGTAATAACGTTGTAATGCATTATCTACACTGCTTTGTGCTTTTGCCTGCCATGCTTCTTGAGCGGATTGATAATCTGAGAAAATACCAACCACATCTAACTCATCAGGATTCTTAAATTGATTACTGTTAAGATTTTTTAATTCCCCACCAAATACAAGATGTAAATATTGTTTTTTTTCTTTGGTTTCAGTCATATGTGCCTCCATATCATTTAGATTATCTTAGCGCGCTTTTACGTGATTAAACTAACTTTGTTTGACGAACAACATCTATCATATCTTGACAGCAATTATTTTTACCAGCAATTAAAAGTCCATACTGGTAAGGTTCAATTCCATAAGATAGTAAAGGGGCATCAAGCGATAAAAAACACCCTCCACACTCCTGCAAAATAAGATCAGCAGCGGCAATATCCCATTCATGACAATTTGGACGAACTAATACGATATCAATTTCATCTTGAGCAACAAGAACAATACGATAAGCAAGAGAAGGAAGATAATGGTAAAGACTGACTTGATTGAGAAAATCATCTGGTAATTTTTGTGCGAGCGATTTATCAAGTGAAATTTTATATTTTCGATGAACCTCAAAGGCTAAACGAGGAAGTTTTATCCCATTTAATGTTGCCCCTCCACCTGTTACAGCTGTATAAACATCTCCTTGAGCCGGACATTGTAGAACGCCCACAATAGGACGCCCATTCTCAATAATGGCAACCGAAATACACCAATAAGGATTGCCAGAAAGAAAACCACGCGTTCCATCAATAGGATCAACAACAAAAGAGCGCTCATAATAATCTTGTTTTTCTCGATTATCTTTTGTTTCTTCTGAAATCCATCCATAATTTGGACGAGCTCCAAGAAGCCTCTCTTTCAAGAAATGATCAATAGCAAAATCTGCTTCACTAACCGGGGAATTACCTTCTTTAATCCAGACATCCAACGTGCATCCAAAATACCGCATTGCTAAATCTCCTGCCTCTCGACAAACGTCACGCAAAAGATTTAAATCAGAAGAATGATGCGTGTTATTTTCCTGCAAGTGTCATCCCTTCAATTAACAATGTTGGAGCAGCTGTACTATAACGCCGATCAATATCATTGGCAGGTGTTAAATGTGCTAACATATGAAGCAAATCAGAACCTAGCGTTACTTCACTTACCGGATAAGCAATTTCACCATTTTCAATCCAAAAACCGGAAGCCCCACGACTATACTGACCAGTAATAAAATCAATGCCATGACCGAATAATTCGGTCACATAAAATCCATTTCGCAAATCTTTTATCATATCGCAAGGCGATACTAAACCCGGTTCAATAGCAAAATTTGTACTGGTCGGCTGCACTAATGATGCCGAACGCATACCGTGTCCATTTGTTTTAAGTCCCAATTCACGTGCTGTAGATGATGAAAGAAGCCAATTTTTTAAAATACCATTTTCAATAATATTGAGTGTTTGCCCCTCTACCCCTTCTCCATCAAAAGGGTGAGAAGCATTTCCACGTAATCGCAAAGGTTGATCGGTTACATTAACATTAGGCTTCATCACTTCCTTGCCTAGGAAATTCTGTAAAAGACTCGTTTTTCGAGCCACAGAGGCTCCATTGACCATAGATGCGATATGCCCTGCAATTCCACGAGCCGTACGCGGATTAAAAATAACATCAACGCTCCCAGTCGCAGCACGAACTGCACCCAAACGTCGAACAGCACCAAGCCCTGCATTCTTTCCCACAGTTTCTGCTGCCTCTAAATCAGAAAAATGTAAGGCTGTTGTATAATCATAATCCCGCTCCATCTGTGTTCCTTCACCTGCAAGAGCACTACAAGAACGTGAAAAACAACTTGAGCGATAGGCTCCACAAAAACCATCGCTGGTCACAAGAATAAACCCACTACGGCCATAAGCTGTTGCAGCGCCACCAGAATTGCTTACACCTTTAACATCAAGAGCTGCTGCCTCCGTTTTTAAAGCATCTTCTGTTAAAAAATGACTGCTGGGTACAAAATCATCAAAAAGATCAAGATCTTTAGGATACTTAACCAAACACTCTTTATCTGCCAAACCTTCAAATAAACTATCGGGAGAAGCTTTAGCCATCGCAACAGCACGTTCCGCAAGTTCTTGCGGATAAGATCCTAAATTAGCAGAAACACTTGCTACTTTTTTTCCAACAAAAACCCTTAGAGTAAAATCATTGCTCTCTGCTGCTTCTGTCGATTCGACTTTCCCAAAACGAACTGATACACTGGTAGAATGAGCATGAACAATAACAGCATCAGCAGCATCTGCCCCAGAACGCTTTGCTGCTTCAACCAGCGAAACAGCTTTCTCAATCTGGTTTTTGTCAGTCATTATAGACTCCCTAAAATATTTTATTATTTACATTGATAAGCATTCTGACAAATTTATACAAATCAGAATATAACTCTTGTGTATTGATTCATAAGATTACGCACATTCATGCATTCTTTTTCTTTTAATGCATTAAATCATTTCCCTTTTAGCTTCTTTATGAAAAAACGTAATATGCCGTATATGCCGTAAAATCTCTTTAGTTTCAAGATTTCTCATGGGCCCTTATCATTTTAGGAGCCAAATCTCCACTGACAATCAAATCAACAGAACAATTGGCAATTAACAAACGTCTTAGCTATAACACCTGAATTTAAGCCAAAATCCTCCAAAATTCGAAAAGCATAAAATGATCTAAATCACAGGTCTTCCTTCCTCTGGGTAGTAAAAAACTTACCTCATCTCTTTCCTATAGCATTCTTTAATTTCCAAGCAAGAATAAAGAAAATGCCTTATATTTGTATACACTTCTTTGCTTCTATAAACTCTCTCATAATGAGACGGCACTCTTGTAAATGAAACAAAACTTAAACAGAGTAAAAAATATTTCCTTCCATTATGGTTTCAACAAAATGAGCAGTCATAAACTTCTTTATCCTAATGGACGTAATATCATAAAGAACTCATTTTTTATATTTAAAAGTAATCAAGAAATTATCTTGTAATCTTTCAATAAAATTAACAGTTTGATTTATACTTATAATTTATTGTTTTGTAATTTGTATAAAAAAGCCTAATATCATAAAATTCTCTCTGTTTCGAACCTATTCATGTTGAGTCAATCACAACTATTTGCGAGCAAATCATAAGTAAGGGGCCTATGAATGAAAACTCTTTAAGAAGAAATCAAAATGCCTCTTATGAAGATTTTAAATGCAAAAAATATTGCAACATTAGAAACAGGCAAATATTATGACGATATGGACCTACATCATAAGAGAAGTAATGAACTTCTGAACCTTTCTCATTTTCAATGAAATCTTATAAGCTTTTATATATAAAAAAATTCAATGAATATCATAAGATTTTTAGCGCAAAATTAATCCCGTAAGATGCTTTGACACGATTTCAACAGCTAACTAAAACCAAATCATAGCTCATCAATTTGCTATATACTCATAACTGATTTCATTCTAACAAGGCTAAGAGTTCTGCACCTTTTTTAAGGTATTAACTTCTTTATAAATGCACCCCCTTACAAGATGCTTTTGTTTTCAGTAAGAGCACGTCTGCTCATTTCAATCATTGCATCGCGAAGATGTAACTTAATTTTTGACCCAATAATCACTCCAAAGAAAGGAGCAAGTAAGCCAGACATAATTACAGTATGACGAATTTTGTTATTTGAAGAACCCGATTTTGTTGAACAAATATATTCATGATTAAAACTCATACGTGTAAAAGGAAGTTTAGCATAATCAGAAAAACAAACATTTTTTATAACTTTATCAAGTGTAAAAGTTACTGTAGGTCCCTTTTTAGGTTTCATGCGTCCTATAGCGCCTTCTTTGAAAGGACCAGAAAGTTCTACCCACTCAAGTTCACTATCCCAGCAAGGCCATGATGCCACATCTTCCCATATAGCCCAAATTTGCTCAGCTCTTGCTTCTGTGCTAATCTCTTCACTATATATCCATTTAAACACGATAATCTCCCCTTTTTTACAAATTACTTATCTTTAGTGATAAAGAATAATATAAAAAAGTATCCTTAAAGCTGCACCACGATAAGATACTTAATACTCTCAGATTTACTTAATATGTAATGACTAACTCAACAAGCGATATTACTAAAATAAACACACAAGTATTCAGGATAAATGAACAATATTTTCAATACTAAACAAAATATCTTTTTTAAGTTTAGACAATAGCAAAAATAGAAGTTACGCATCATATAAGATATCAATGCAGACTGCATAGCTTAAAGCTTTCAACTGTTGATGAAATGTGATGATTAAGGTATAGCAGAAAGAAATTAGACAAAAAAGATCATAAATATTATCGAGGATATATATCCTATTGGAGAAAAAAATCCTTCTGTAGTAAAGCTAATAAAAATTCATCAATTCCTTTAACATTAGAATCTTTTATTGATTTTCTGCTTAACCTTTAAAAAAACATATAAAACGAAGAAAACTGTGTAAAAGCATTTTTTCATCCTATCAGATAAACACAAAAACTTTCTCAAGATGTAAGCGATCGTAATGTATAGAGACGTATTGCTGTTTCACCATAAAAACGCTCATCATCTAGATAAAAGACGTCAGGTAAATCAATCATTGTATCTTTCTTTTCTTCAAGTATGAAAAGTGTATCAGCTTTTGCCCACCCTCCTCGCAAAGCTTCTACAAAAGCGCATTCACCTAAACAACGGCTATAGGGAGGATCAGCGCAGATAACATCGAATGGAAGCATTGTTCCAATATTACCAAGTTTGGTTGCATCTCGACGCAAAATCCGCCCTATTGACTGTAATTCAAAGGCTTCGATATTTTTTTGAATTACCCCACGCCCCGCAACCGAGTTTTCAACAAAAACAGCAGCCTTTGCTCCACGTGAAAGTGCTTCGATGCCTAAAGCACCAGTCCCAGCAAAAAGATCAAGAATGCGTTTATTGGTCCAAAATTGTTCTTCACGGCTAGAAAGAATATTAAAAAGGCTTTCACGTGTACGATCACTCGTTGGGCGAATCGACTGATTAACAGGCGAAAACAAAATACGCCCAGCAAATTTACCGCCTATGATCCGCACGTGGACCTCCAAATCGCTTCGAAGTTTTTGCACCGTCCCTATGTGGTTTAGATTTTTTCATAGCACCACCAAACGATTTTACCTTTTTCTTTCTCTCAAAAGAATGCTCATCATGACCACCTTTTATCATTTTCTCTTTATCCTTTAAAAAGCGATCTTTCTTACCAAAGGGATGCGTCTCTTCATAAGATATTTTGCCATGTTTTTGAACAAAACTTTCCCTCTTCTCTTTGTATGACGGATTTTCTTTTAGTTTTTCCTTGCTTCGATGAAATGATTTTCTACCATCCAAATCGCTCTTATGACCATGCGATTTCTCCTCACTATAAGAAGGCTTTCTACGTGCACTTTGCGGACGTGCACCAGGAGCCATCCAAACATTAGCACGGCGAGAACGCGGTAGAAAACGCTCTGCTTTTCCTTCTTCACTTTTCTCCTTCTTTACATTCTCATGAGACTTTGTACTTAATCGTGCGCGACTATGTTCAACAGAACCATCTCTTGGTCGGCGTCGTATTGCCCTTTCACTTGAGAAAACCCAACCATCATTTGCAATAGAAAGATCTTTCTGGCTTTGCTTTTCTGCAACAACTGCAGAATTTGAAAATGGCTTAAGAATAGGAGCATCAAAATCTGCATTGGCTTGCATAATCAAACGCTCCCCCAACTGATCTCGTAACATCCGCCCTTTTAACTCTTGCACAGCTCCTTCTTCTAAATCAGAGAGATGAAATGAACCATAAGATACACGTATTAATCGATTAACTGATAATCCCAATGCCCCTAAAACATTCTTTATTTCACGATTTTTTCCTTCTCGCAAAGCGACAGAAAGCCATACATTCGACCCTTGTTCGCGTTCAATTGATGCTTCAATCGAACCATAAAAAATACCATTAATCGCAATACCATTTTTAAGGTTATCCAACGCGCTCTGCTTGACTCTTCCATGAGCACGGACACGATATTTGCGGACCCACCCCGTTACAGGAAGCTCTAATACACGCGCTAAGCCACCATCATTGGTTAAAAGCAAAAGCCCTTCCGTGTTAATGTCAAGCCTTCCAACAGAAAGAACACGCGGCATTCCTTTTGGTAAATTACTAAATACTGTGGGTCTGCCTTCAGGATCACGGTTCGTGGTGACAAGACCTGCTGGCTTATGGTAAAGCCATAAACGCGTTCGTTCTATAGGAGGTAAAGGTTTGCCATCAACTTTAATAACATCAGAGCGGCTAACATTAAAAGCAGGCGTTGTCACGACTTTACCATTCACAGAAATACGACCTGCAACAATCATCATTTCTGCATCTCGACGCGAAGCAATACCAGCACGCGCTAACCTTTTAGCAATTCGTTCACTCTCATTATTTTCATTCATTTGCGTTTCAAACCAATCTTTGCAAGTATGTTCAGAAAATTATTCACATGCACCATACCGCTTATCCTGAAAAAGGAAGTAGCATAATCATTTATCATTTTCTATCCTTTAACGACAATAATGTATCTGTCGACTTGCAAGTTTGTTTTAAACTCTTAAAAAAATAGAGGTATTCTTTTCATTATAAAAGCGTAATAAATTATTCATTCCATAGCATTCCTTATCGAGATAACCTTTAGATTTTCTATACCTTCAGTAGAAAGAATATTATGACTTTGACGCCCATGGAAATAGCCCTTTTAGAAGCGCAAGAGGCTGCAAAAAAAGATGAAGTTCCCGTAGGTGCTGTCATTACACGTGGAAAAGCTATCATTGCACGCGCTGGTAACTTTATAAAATCTGCATATGACCCTACAGGACACGCAGAAATACGCGCAATCCGTATGGCTTGCGAAACATTGCAAAACGAAAGGCTTCCTGATTGCGATCTTTATGTAACACTTGAACCTTGTGCTATGTGTGCCGCTGCCATTTCATTTGCACGCATACGACGTCTCTATTATGCAACAAATGATCCCAAAGGAGGTGCTATAGAAAATGGCCCACGTTTTTATCAGCAACCAACCTGCCATCACAAACCTGAGATTTATTCTGGTTTCAAAGAAAAAGAAGCAGCTCAATTACTTAAAGACTTTTTTGTACAAAAGCGATACTAAAAATAAATCTTCTTCCATAACTTTCACTCTTTAAAACTATCCTACTTCTCAAAAAAGACTGTTAATTCTTCTGACATGTATATATATATATAGCAAAAGCTATTTCGAAGCATTTTTTCTCTCTTTTAATTCTGCATATTGTTTCTATTAGATGATACATTCATTCAAAAGAATAATTCATTATTTTGTATATAAAATATAAAGTCCAAAATATCGTAGATATACTCTCATTTCAAATTACATTGAAACAGTAAAAATCACTTTCTTGCACATCATAAGCGGAATTATCGTCTGGATAAAGAACGTTTTAGAAAAGACTAAAAATGTCTCTTATGAAAGCTCTCAAATGCAAGAATTATCGCAACATTGGAGTCTGTAAAATAAAATGATGGTATCCACTTTCTCCTTCCTAAGCATAAAGTATTGGAGCACAATAGATTTTACGTTATACTATCCACATGAGCAATGTTGTAAAATGAGCTTGAGAAATGTTTCGTGTTAAGGAAACGCATAAGGAATCTCTCGATGCTGTTGTCATATTGCTATTTCATGAGAATACCCCCCTCCTACAGCAGCATTATAACTGCGCGCGAATGAGAGCTTGGTATCATAAGTAATTGGAAAAATACTTTACTTTAAATGTTTTGTCTTTTCCCTATCGACCAATAGGTGCGGTTTTTGCCGGTTGGCGATAACTTAAAGGTGGTTCAGTGAGATAGCGACGGTATTTTGAACTTCCAACTTGTGCTCTCTGACGACGTAAATATTCCTGTCGTTGCTTCGCATTCAACTGTGAAGGATTTTCTGAACCAACGCCATTAACTGACGATCCTTTGTGAGGAAAAGGAGTATTTCCTTGATGCTTCTTCGATGCTGCCATTTCATTGACAGATCTATCTTGTTGTGGTACCGGCAAAAATCTGCGTGAACTAGGGCTTGGTATTACAAGTTTTGGATGAGGTTTCATAACAATCTGGCTGCTGTTATTTGTTGGTGTTAATGAAGTGATATTAGCAACATCTTCAAAAAACTGTATTGAAACTGGTTTATTGGTACCATAGGTAGGAGCGGATAAATTGCATCCCGTTAAAACAAAGCACATCCCTAAAATTCCTATTGGAAATATTTTTATTTCACGTTTTCTCACTGCCTATTCCATTTCCTAGGTGTATGGCTGATTAATATTCCCGTTATTTATGAGAGAACGGTCCATACACAAATTTCCCCCCCTGCAGATAAAACAACGGAATTTTTTTCGTACCACAAAAAACTATATTCATCAATATGAGAAATTTACTTGCATTTCTTTCCTTTGATCTAAAACTTTAAATCTTGCCAAGAATCTGCAATTCCCGCAAAGCAGCTGCATCACGAGCAGATACATCCGGATAAGCTGGATCACTTCCAACATCTTGTGTATAACGCCATGATCGAGCACATTTTTTTCCTAATGCCTTCTCTGGATATACACCAACACCTTCAACATCATTCAAAGTAAAAGCATCAGAAGGTATTGTGTCCTGCGTAATTGTGAGTGCACTGGTAATACAGATCTCCGCCATATCCACATTTTCTAATGCCTCTCGTAAAACCAGATTGGAAATAAAAACAACAGGCGCAGCTTCCAAAGAAGATCCAATACGCTTATCAGCGCGTTCGAGTTCTAAAGCACCTGTCACAACTTTACGAACCTGCCGAATTTTTTTCCAACGCTCAGCCAAAGATTGGTTTTGCCATTCTCCTGGTACAGAGCGAAATTGTTCCAAATGCACTGATTGGCTTTCTGGATAACGCTCTAACCAAGCTTCTTCCATAGTAAAAGGCAACATTGGAGCAAGCCATGTTACCATACGCTCAAAAATCTCACGGACAACCTGCAAGGAGGCCTTGCGTTTTTTTGATGAAGGCGCATCACAATAAAGAGAATCCTTGCGGATATCAAAATAAAATGCCGATAACTCAATGATTGAAAAATCCAATAATGCACGCATAATCTTTTTAAAATCAAATTCATCGTAAGCGCGATGAATCAACTGATCAAGTTCAAAAAGCCTATGCAATATAAATTTTTCAAGATCCGGCAGTGCACCATAAGATATTTCTTCTCCATCATCATGTGCTAAAGTTCCTAGCATCCAACGAATTGCATTGCGTAGTTTACGATATGAATCCACATTTGTTTGAAGTATTTTTTTGCCTAAACGCTGATCTTCCCAATAATCGGTTGTCATAACCCAGAGACGAAAAATATCAGCTCCAGATGTTTTAATGATCTCTTGCGGAACAACCGTATTGCCTAAAGATTTAGACATTTTCTTACCATTCTCATCCAAAGTAAAACCGTGTGTGATCACGGACTTATAGGGAGAACAAGCACGCGTACCACAGCTTTCCAAAAGAGAAGATTGGAACCATCCGCGATGTTGATCTGAACCTTCAAAATAAACATCAGCAGGCCATTTCAAATCAGCCCGATCTTCTAACACAAAGCTATGGCTTGCTCCAGAATCAAACCAAACATCCAAAATATCATAAACCTGTACCCAAGGCTCATGTGCACGCTCACCTAAAAAACGTTCACGTGCTCCTTCAGCAAACCATGCATCTGCCCCTTCTGCTTCAAAAGCCCGTAAAATACGCTCGTTCACACCTTTATCTTTTAGAATAACACCATCCTCATTTGCAAAAATACAAATAGGAACACCCCAAGAACGCTGACGAGAAAGAACCCAATCAGGACGATCTTCTATCATAGAAGCTAGGCGGTTTTGTCCAGAAGATGGCACAAAACGCGTTTTTGAAACAGCTTCCAAAGCCCGACTACGTAAAGTTGAACCATCCCCAAAATCTTTATCCATTGAAATAAACCATTGCGGTGTATTGCGAAAAATAACGGGTTTTTTTGAACGCCAACTATGGGGATAGGAATGCTTTAAACGCCCCCGTGCAAACAATCGATCTGCTTTAATTAAAGCATTAATGACCTCTTTATTGGCATCACCCATTTTTCCATTATCATCAATAACACGAGCAGGTCCTCCTTCACGATCTGGTCCTAAACCTAGAACATCTTTCGTATAGAACCCTGCATCATCAACAGGAAACGGTATAGATGAATCAATCCCCGCTTGCTCCAGTAAGGACTTATAATCATTCCAAATTTCAAAGTCCTCACGCCCATGGCTTGGTGCTGTATGGACAAAACCTGTACCAGCACTCTCTGTTACGTGCGAACCATCAAGCAATGGAATTTTATAATTATACCCTCCAGCTAAACCTTTGAGTGGATGAGAAAGAACAAGAGCTTTCAACTCTTCAGAAGAAATAACACGCAAATGCTTCAAAACAAGTTTGGCTTTTTCTCCACAACTCATCGCTAAAGCGTCTGCAAAGAGAAGCTTTTCTCCCACTTGAGGACCAAAATCATTTTCAGCACTTTCAACTTCGTAAATACTATAAGAAATTTGCGAAGAATAACTCACTGCACGATTGCTTGGAATCGTCCACGGTGTTGTTGTCCAAATGACGACATGAGCACCATATAAATCATCAGAATTTGCTTCAAAAACAGGAAACTTAACCCAAAGCACCTCTGATTCATGATCATGATATTCAATCTCAGCCTCTGCCAAAGCCGTACGCTCCACAACAGACCACATCACCGGCTTGGAACCACGATAAATCTGATCTGACATAGCAAATTTTATCAATTCACTGGCAATGCGTGCTTCTGCATGAAAAGCCATTGTAGTATAAGGCGTGTTAAAATCTCCCACGACACCAAGGCGTTTAAATTCTTCACTTTGAATGGTTACCCAATGCTGTGCAAATTCACGGCATTCTTGACGAAACTCGTTAAGAGGTACCTCATCCTTATTTTTTCCTTGTGCTCGATATTTTTCTTCAATTTTCCATTCAATTGGAAGCCCATGGCAATCCCAACCAGGTACATAATTTGCATTAAAACCGCGCATTTGGAATGAACGAACAACCACATCCTTTAGAACTTTATTTAAAGCATGCCCGATATGAATATGACCATTTGCATAAGGCGGACCATCATGAAGAATATAAAATGGACGATCTTTTGCTTGTTGACGCAATTGCGTATAAAGCCCCATATTTTCCCAACGCGCCATCAATTCAAGCTCTTTTTGCGGAAGCCCTGCACGCATAGGAAAATTTGTCTGTGGGAGATAAAGAGTTTTTGAATAATCTATTGTTTCATTTTTCACAGCCATTGTGAAATATCCCTGTCCACTTTTACGATTTCATTTTTGCATAACTTCCCTGAACCCTGCAACTCTGGTTTTTATCTATAGGGAAAGCCGAGCTTATCATTCGTATTAAGCAGCGATCAGGAAAATATATCATCACAATCTATGGGCTTTATCATAAAATTCACAAGAAAAGAAACCAAAAAGTGATCTTAAAAAAAATAGAGGCTCCACTGACAGTGGAGCCTCTTAGAAATTTACTCTTTAAAAAATTAGAATTTATAAGCTACACCAACACGGAAATCATTGGTTTTGTAGTTAACTTGAAGTTTTTCCTTTGCAAATTTCTTTTTACCAAAATCAGAGTAACGATATTCTGCACGTACAATCACATTATCTAGAAGCGAGAAATCAACGCCACCACCAAGTGTGTAACCAATCATAGTTTTTGTTTCATCAGCTAAGTTCTTAGAAGAAACGACTCTTCCATCCTCATCCTTAACGGATATTGATACAGTGTCTTGGAATTGTCCATAAGCAATACCACCAGCAAGATAAGGCATAAAGCGATCAGCAGCAAAACCAATACGTACCCGTGTAGCACCACCCCAATTTTGCTTGAAAGTATGACTTAAAGTTTCAACTGCATCCTCTTGATCAAGACCAAGTTCAGAAGCCATCTTTTTTATTTGTTCTATACCATATACACTGGAAGCGTTCTTATCCACCGCTTGTGTACTTTGTGCACCGTGTCCAGACATATTCTGTCCACCATGAGAACGAGAAGCATGTGGATTAGTACCATTCGGATGAGCACCAGAGCTATGCCCACCTGCATAAGGTGCACCATGTGCATTAGCATTTCCACTACCATGGGAAGAACTATGATGACCTGCCTGTTGGGCTCCGCTTGTTCCATTAGAAACTTTTGTTTCTGAACCATTGGATGATCCTGATCTCGCGAGTACAAGTGATGAACTCGGTACTGTTCTTTCTACTGCTGATGGTTGTGATACAGATTGTACCGGTGTAGGTGCTTTTACTGCTGGCTGACTTGCGCCTGATACTGTTGATGAGATAGAAGACGCGGTTTTTATAGCAACTGGTTTTTCAGACACTGTTCCTTCACTTGCCCTTCCCCCTGATAACTGACCTCCTATAGCTGATCTTGTCAATGAGAGCAATGCTGACCGCTCTGGTGTTCTACCCCCTGCGTCGGGGGAGGAAGATTTAGATGCAACTGGCTGTGATCGACTTACCACACCTACCGATGTCCCTCCTGTATTTGATCTTCCCAATGAAGACGATGGCAATTGCACTAATCTAACCGTCTGTCTAGAGGAGGCTGATTGTGCTACTGGCGATGCAGCTGGTGTTTGTGATGATATTGTTGAAACTCCTGGATTTTTTACCTCCACAGCCACTGTTTGTGTTGCATTAACATTGCTAGAATTTCCAGTTGTTGCTGCTTGATTTGATTGTGCTGCTCCTGCTCGTGACGGTTGAATTGCAGTTACTGGTTTAGCTGGTGCTTGACTGGATCGCGTTCCAGCAGATTTTTCTGAAGCGGATACTGCTGTTAGAGTCCCTCCTGTTGTAGCTCCTGCACCTGCAGTTCCTGAGGCAATTCTTTGTGTTTCTTCTGATGTTGCTGCTTGTGGTGCTTGAGGTGTTTGTAGGCTTGCGGATCTGCGGGATCTTACGACTGCATTTTCTACTGTAGCGTTATCAGCTGCACCTATGGTAATTGTCTTTGTGTGTTTTTTTCCAGATACCATTAAATCCGTATCGATGCCAAAAATAAAGTTGTCACCGAGATCAATATTAGAACCTGCATAAAAACCACCTGCAAAACCTGAAAGTTTAGGAGAGAACTCTTTATCCAGTGGTAAACTCTTTTCTTGACCAACAAGAGCCATATCAGCTTTGCTCGAAAAACCACCCGCTTGGACACCTAAATAAAGACCTGTCCATGAAAAAGTAGGTGCAATAATGGTAGAAGCAGTCGATGATGCTGGCTGATGAGGAATCATAACATCAGCAGCTAGTGCTGTAGACGCTGAAATTAAAGAAAAAATAGACGCTGTTATTAAACGTTTTGTATTCATAAAATCTCTCCAAATATCCAAAATGAAATTCATATAGAGCATCTTTTCTGAAATATCTGTAGCAAAAATGACACACTCACAAAAAAATAAAGAATTTTTGCAAATAAGGCTTCTTAAACTTTTAATTTTGCATTCAATAAGAATTTGTAAATTAAATCACACTAAAATTATGTGTATTAAAGTTGGATTCATTTTCATTAAAGTTTCGCATAACTGTTAATGATAATATTCTTTATAAATTTCTTTTACCAAAATCTAAATAACAGTATTTTGCATACAATAAACTATTATCTGTTATTGCAAAATCAATACCAGCGCAAACAGTGAAATCAAATATTGCCTTTTTTAAAACCAAGCGCCATCAAAGTTTCATCTATTTACCAGCATGATCTACTTTTAGTACTTTAGCAATAGTATTTTGTATCTAAAATTCAGAAAAACAAAGAAATTATTCAAACACTCGCAAAAAAACTTTTAGATTCTTTGCATAAACATCTTCATCCTGCTACATCACATTGATTTATAAAGATAACTTATTGTTTTCATGTTGAATGAAAAAACTAATTCTGTAGGATTCTATCATTTAAAATCTGTTCCATGTTGTATTAATTAAAATCACTTGCTTGCACGTTACAAGCGAAATTTTCGTAAGGACGGACAAGGCTTTCTCTGCTGAAGCAAGACCTAAGGTTTGCATTCAAGTTGTTCTGAATGCTTTTTACAATAAGGGCTATTTAAGCGTCTCTCAACACTTCGCTGAGGCATGACAGCACCTGGACGACAAATGGGAAGGTTGTCTGATTTATGATTTTCACACCAATCTTGTATTGTAAAGCTAGGACGAAAACCTGATTGCGCCATACACATTTCAATACTGGCGAATTGATTTAAATCTAGCGCCACAACCTTATTAAGGTCCGGTACTCCACATTCTAAAAGTATTTTATTTCTCCATAATGCTGGAGAAAGTGAGGGAATTGAGTTAACACATCCAGTGATACTTAACAGAGCTATACAACTCAACAGTTTTAAGATTTTCTTCATTATTCCCCTCTTTTAATGGATTTATTTACGATAAAAAGCTCATAAGCCTGTTGATATTTTCTGTCATCGCTTCATTAAAACAACGGTGAACAATATTGAGATGATTGGTTGAGGAAATAATCCCGCCATTCCAAGCGAAGGCAAGGATGGCGGATTGTTGATCATCACAAGAAAGACTTAAGGTTTGCATTCAGGTGCATTTTTATATTTTTTACAATAAGGGCTGTTTAAGCGCTTCTTGACACTGCGCTGTGATATGATAGCACCTGGACGACAAATGGGCAAGTTTTCGGCTTTATGATTTCCACACCAGCCTCCCCCCACATCATATTTATAGCGAAATCCCGCTTGAAGCATGCAAGCATCAATGGTTGCATTTGCATTGTAGCTGAGCTTTCTGCTTTCTGGATCCTTATCATAAGGAGTTGGCATACCACATTCTAATAATGCTTTTGCTACCTCTGTAAAATCTGCTCCTGGCTTCTCCCATGCCCCTATAGAAGATGTGGGAGTTTTAGTAAACTGGCACCCAGCTATACTCAATAGAGTTATCGCACTTAATAATTTTAAGGTTTGTTTCATTTTTTGCTCCATGAATTAATTGAATCAATTTGTATACGGTGAGATGAACCATAATCATGTCTACATGCTCGATCCGCATTTGCATAACAAACATGAGGGCTGGGATAACTAAATAGTACTTTCTTTGCCTCTTTAACTGCGTTACTACCAAAGGGTCTCTGGTAAAAAGTAGCGGGATTTCCACCAAATACTACACCAACAAAATCATCTGCATGGTTTTCCAAGCCGACAGTGGTTTGCTTGCCATCCTTTAAGATATATAACGTATCTGCC
>NZ_JBHIQF010000071.1:0-28753 GCF_042196445.1 Bartonella sp. AP11XZML | reverse complement strand
AGGATACATAGAATGTATCAAATCGCTTTCTGTTTGGAAACTACATTCAGAAAACAAGACGGCATTTGGTAAAGCCTTTTCTAGTATCTCCGGCTTAATTTGAGGCAATGTACTACCTTTTGAAGGAAGTGATGTTTCGGTTTTGCCGTTCTCTATATTTTCATAAGCCATTTTATCGTGACCGGAGGTCACATTAACGATTTGAGTGTGTTCAGAGTTATCTGAACACTCATTTTTGTTACAATTACAATTATAGTTAGAGGTTGTATTATGTAATTGCATAACATTTTTATTGTTTGTGCATAACATTTTTGTAAAAAATAAACGCTCTAAGAGCCAATTCAAAAGCTTAATAGCTTTTTCCAATTTAACGGTGGACGCTTTAAAAGGAGAACCAAGAACAGATTTAACTTTATTCATACGAATTAAAAACATTGAAGCAATAGGTGTAAATTTTATTTCTTCAATACGAAGCCGTAATCGACGACAAACGCCACAAAAGGTTCTAACCGCCATATCATGATGTTTCTTTTCTTCTTTACTCTTTAAAATAGAGTGCTGAAGTTCATGGTAACGCGCGATTAAAATGCTAAGATCAATACCACAAGCAATTGGTACATGATGAGCAGAACTAAAACCATAGCGTTTATAATTAGCAGAATCCCGCATCACAATAAGACCTTTATCAAAAAGGCGTGAAAGCAACCTACTTACGTGAACAGATGTACAACCAATTTCCAGACCAATTTGATGGTTGGTTTTAAAAACTATTGGAATTTTACCTTTTTCAAAATGCGTAACTGGTACAGTATTCAAAAGTTTAGCTAATAAATGGGCTTCTGTTCCTTTGATAAGATCAGTTATTGGTAAGTCTTGTACAAGAAAAAGAAGTTGGCTTCTAGTAATGTGGCCAATATCGGTATTATCAGCAATTTTTATATATTCCCAGTGCTTTGAAGTTAATTTTCTACCAGATGTTTTATTAACCATAATTTTTAAAACCTCTCATTGGAGGCAAAAAAATGCTAAAAATATCCCTTTTCTACAAAATTTCTCTTGCAGAATGCTTCACGATAAATTAAATTAGGAATTACTTTGTAGATTTAATTCTTTTGAATTTAATTTAATTTACCGTATATGTGGTACGGGTATTTTAGAAACCCTTCTGTTAACGCAGTTGGGTTTTTATTTTTTTGCCATTATATTTCCCTCTATTTGAAACGACTCATAGATTTACATAATGAGTCAAGATGAAACTATATTCAAAAGAAAAATATTTTCAATATAGTAAAGGAAAATTAAGTCCCCATTTTCCCATTCTCTAATTCAACATTTTTTGTAAAAACAACTTTCCTATCTTTAAAAACAAGACTTGGATTAATAAAATACCAAGCTCTATGATTTTGTTTAGCAATAATACCAGTTTTTTCTAATTCAGCTACACCACGAAAAAAGGTTGTTGGTGATAATGCTAACTTACTTTCTTGAGCTTCAAGAAATGTTTTTAAAATAGCCTTATCTAAAATCACAGTATTAGTGCGAATTAATCTGTTTTGAAGTATCCAAGCCAAAACTAAAAAAACTTTTATTCCTGCTGCTTTTAAATCAAAAATTAGCGCCACATTGACAAGAATCTGCTCTTCTGGATCCTTAATAGAAACCACAATATCATTAATGAAAGGACTCTGATCGTGCCTAACGGTTTGCTTTCTTTGTTTATCTGATATACTAACTGTCATTTATGGTAATACAATTGCCATATTAAAATAATAAATCGAATCTCCAATAAGGATAATTTACATTCGCTCAAGTGTCAATATGACTTTTATTTTTGCGAAGAAAAACTTTCTTAAGTCGTAACAGGTGATAAAAAATCAACGGACGATCAAAATGGATAAAATAAACTTGCGAAAGCAAAAATATTCCCCGTATGAAAATCCTTTTCTTAAAAATTCTGAAATATTTGCTGATAAAAAAATTGTTAAAACGTGTATTATACAACAAAAGTTTATCAATTCTGATACTGATAAAATAGAGGTTGTACCTATAATTCACGTCACAGAAAAAACAAATAAAGAAAATTTTATAGAAATATTTGCTGATGGCATTCAAGCAATTTTTAATTTATCTCGTACAGGACATCGTGCTTTGATAATAGTTTTAGAAGAATATCAATCTAATAAATCAACAAACGAAGATCCCAGCAGCGTTACCTTAATTTGGTTTGATGGGGGTATAAATGGAAAAAAGCGTGATATGGTCGACAGAACTTTTCACAACGGTTTAAGAGAACTTATACAAAAAGGAATTTTGAAACCAAAATTGCCTAATCAATACTGGGTGAATCCTATTCTGTTATTCAAAGAAGAAAAAGTTGCTTTTATGAAAGAATATCAAATAGAATCATCTTCTACCAAACCGGATATTTCATCCGTTGAACATCAAACAGATCTTGAAGACTTTATAACAAAATAACTTGTATCATTTATCGTACTGTGTATATTATGGAGCATCTTGATTTAAGCGCGTGAGGGGAAGATAATGTCAAAATCACAAATAAGCAAAGAGGCGCTCGTCCTTTTGCTTTTATGGCTTCGTGGTCCTTTAAGATTGATACTAAGCCTTATAGTGATTATGGTTTTTTTTGGATTGTTTACAATTCCTATTATGATATTATCAATAGGTTGGTCAAAAGCACTAATCAACATTACAATTTGTTCGTTTATATTAGGTTTTGGCTCTTTCCTTCTAATTTTTTATTATGATAGACTTATAAGATATTTACAATAAACTGTTCACGTATTTTCCCATTAACAATACTAATAAAAAACAAAAGATCACGATAATTAAATCTGTATTCCGATATAATTGATGAGATTAATACATATAATTTTTAAAGAGGGAAAAATGAAAAAAATTATTTTAATATGCTTAGCTCTATTGACTATAGGATTGAATATTACAGGTTGTGGCAAAAGTGAAGAGGAAAAACGTAGAGCCCAACAAGAAGAACAAGCTAAAAAGTTTTTTGATGAAGAATTAACCTCTACAGATCGTGATCATGCATTTTAAAAAATGCTAGTATCAATCTCTAACTAAAGAAGTTACTATCTATTTCTCAAAAATAAAACCATAGCTTCTTTAGTTCTTATCTATTACAGATCCTACTCCAGAAATTGTATTTTCAATATCAGATTGAGGTTTATTATCACTAGAAAATTGGATATCGTTATATTCTGGTGGTGTAGGTGGAGCATTAAAACTAAGGTTTGCGGCATTTTCCATTCCTGGAACACAAAAAGCAGCCATATGTCCAAGACCTTTTAAAGTCATATCGGTAGCATCTCTCATTTTTGGAAGAGCTGAATTAGATTGGTCTGAAGCAGTCGATTTAGATTGGTCTGAAGCAGTCGATTTAGATTGGTCTGAAGTAGCCGATTTAGATTGGTCTGAAGTAGCCGATTTAGATTGGTCTGAAGCAGTCGATTTAGATTGGTCTGAAGTAGCCGATTTAGATTGAGGTTTACTAGTGCTAGTGGAATGGCTTTCCCCTCCTGCTACACGTGGATTTGCGCCCGATGTAGGTTTATTACCACTATCTTTAAAAGAGTTTCCAGTCATTTTAGAAGCGTTTACACTACTTCCTGATCCCATCATAGAACCGCCACCGCTCATTCCACCAGCAGCGGATGCTCCACCAGCAGCAGCTGGTGCTGCTGCCCCACCAGTTGCTGCTATAGCAGCTACGCTCGCAGCTGCTCCTATAGCAGCGCCAGCCATTGCTCCAATAGTTGCACCACTCCCACCACTTGTTCCAGAAATTAAACCAGCAATAATTTCCGGAATAGTCTTTGTTAAATACGCACATAACAAAGAAAGTCCTAGCAGTGTCCAATTTGATGCATCAGAAAAAGTATATGCTTCTCTCCATTGCATTATGGAATCTGTCATCAAGGTCACTAAGAGTGTTATTACAAAAAGCTTTGCTCCAACAGAGACGGCATAACGAAAAGCCGTTATGCTTATTTCTCGTGTCCATTGAGAAGCACCAAAACCCATAAATATTACAGATGCATTAATCACAATATATGACTCTATAATTGTAACAGCCAGTAAAACCGCAATAAAACCAAAGCATAAAAAAACAACGGCAGCCTGAAGAGCAAGCAATACAGCAGTTATAGGATTCCAAGTGCTAGTATTTATCATAGCCAGAGCAAGCTTAATGCTTTCATCTAAAATTGTTCCAGGGAGAAGAGAACGGGTTCTCCCACTTGCCTGAGCTGCTACTATACGGAAGCTATCAACAATAGCTGTACCCCATTCTTGAGAATACTCCAAAAGAGCAGCAAAAAAACCTATAACAAGAACGAACTTCACTAACTCCCCAACTAAATCAGCAATATCAGATTGCTTAAACAAAAGAGGAATAAAGCTAAAAAGAAATTGGAGAATAGCCAATAACCAAAAAAGACGAAAACCATAATGATGTAATTTTGAATACCAACCATGAGATTGATTTTGTATCAAATCTATTAAACCATTAAATGATTTAGTACTATCTACAGATTTAGCAAAAGAAACATCTGCAAAAATGGTACAGCCAATAACAAACAGAAAAAATATTAAAAAAATGATTTTTTTATTTCTTAACATTTGGTAATTTTCTATCTTTTTAAAATGCATGATTACGATCTGTAGAGGTTAATTTTTCATCAAAAAACTTTTCAGCAGCAGCTTCATTTTTTGCTTTACGTTCTACTTCATCAGCTGTGTAATTTGCCTGTAAAGTAATATTATTAGCCATCAATTCTCGAAGCATTTGCAGTTGCTTAACTTGTTGCGTAGCAATTTCATTTCCAGCTTGAATGGCTTGCATACGACCCTTTGCAGTTGTTGAACGCTTGATAAGCCTACGCATCAATTTATTCTCATCATCAAAACTACTTGTGTTAATTCCAGCTGCCTCGATAGCGATACGTGCATTAGAAAAACCATTTTCTGCCCATTTTCTAAAATCTTCTGCCGGATTTATTTTTCCAACCTTTTTTAAAAAATTTTCATAACCAGGATAACGTTTTTTAAATTTACTATGCAGGTCCTTCATATTATAGGCAATGCTTGTGCCGTCTTGATAAACTTTGTTTAATAGTTGTAAATCATTCACAAATCTTTCAATGCTCAAAGGATCAAGTGTTTTAGCTTGCTCTATCATATCTTTATATTGTTTAATTTCTACTGCGAGCTGCTCTGCAGTGTTTAATGCAGTCTCCACAGATTTTGCATACTCTAACGCCTGTGTCAAAAGATTAGAACAATTGGTGCAGGTAACAGGTATGAGAGCTTTCACTGGAGTAATTAAAATAATAAAATTGATTATAATAAATGTACTCATTACAGAAAAAGCTTTAAGTCTCTTCAAGATATTTTTCATAATTAATTCCCCTCATTTGAAGCCATTTTAAAGGCCAGTTTTGTGTGTCTTCATTAATAAGTTTTTTTACTTCAGCGAGATCTTCTTTGCTAGAAATCGCTACAAAAGAAAGAGCAATGTCACCTAATCCTAATTCAAAAAGACGGCGTCCAAGAATAGATTTATAATAATATTGTCTTTTCTTTTTAGCTGTTTTGATAATTTGAATTTCTTTATCATTCAAACCAATCATTCTATATAGATCAAATGCTCCCGGCGCTCCCTCAGCACCTTTTGTTTCTGCTTCTTCATTGGGCAACAAAATCTTAGTAGGGCACTGTTCCAACAAAACGTCAAGAATACCAGAACGAACTGCATCAGACAGGCTTTGTGTTGCCATTATTACAAGGCAATTCTTTTTTCTTAGTTCTTTTAACCATTCACGAATTTTCTCACGAAAAACAGGATGTCCAAGCATAATCCATGCTTCGTCAAGTGAAAGAATAGATGGTTGTCCTTTCAAGCTTCTTTCAAAACGTCTAAACAAATATAACAAAACAGGTAAACCATTTTTATCACCTAGCTTCATGAGTTCATCAATTTCATAGACAATAAAATCATTATGATCTTCAAACTCTTCTTGACCATCTAACAAATGTCCCATAGCACCAGAAATCGTATAATGTGCAAGTGCATTACGGATTTCTTGGTTCTGAATCGAAGTAACAAAATTACTGAGTGAACGCATGTTTTTAGGTGTTTGACTCATCTGCTTCATTGCACGATGAATTTCCATTTTTTGCTGAGGAGATGGTGTTTGACCCGTCTGTAATTCATAGCAAATAGCAATCCATTCTTGCGCCCAGAGATTATCGGCTTCTGTATCAATGTCTGCAAGAGGCATAAGAGCACCGACAGCGCTATCACTATCACCAATATCATAATGACGTCCATTTATAGCATAACACAATGTATATAATGAACGACCTTTATCAAAAGCAGTAATATTAGCAGGGAAATGCTTACCATCTTTATCTGTTGCTCTTGACCAATATCTACGCGCTTGCGCTAATAAAAACGCTAAAAGTGTTGATTTACCAGCTCCAGTTGGACCAAATACAAGTGTGTGACCAACATCATCAACATGTAAATTAATCCGAAATGGCGTTGCACCTGTCGTTACTACTTGAGATAAAGCAGGAGAATTATCAGGATAGAGTGGACAAGGATTAAATTGTAAACCTGGCCATACACTTGAGAGAGGTAACATATCAGCAAGATTTTGAGTATTAATTAACGGACGTCTAATATTTGGATAAGTTTGACCCGCAATTGTCCCTAACCATGCTTCCATTGTATTGACTGTTTCAATACGAGCGGCAAAACCTCTATGTTCAATTTCGCGTTTAATTAATCTAGCATTTTCTGCTAAGACCTCACGGTCTTCATGCATTAAAACAATTGTTGGTGAATAATAACCATAAGCAACAAGACCTGAACGAGCTTCGTTCATTGCTGTTTCAGCTTGTTGTGCCATCAACAAAGCATCAGTATTAATAGTTCCTTTATTAGTTTTAAAAACCTGCGAAAAAAATCCCCTCACTTTTTGTTGCCATTTCAATCTATATTTATTTAATGCGGCAACAGCTTCATGCTGGTCCATAAATATAAAACGACTTGACCATCTATAATGTAAAGGAAAACCATCAAGAATATCTAATATTCCAGGATAACTAACCGATGGAAAACCATCAATTGAAATACATGTTATAAACTTATCTCCAAGACGTGGAGTATCACCAGGCCACAAGTCAGTATAACCTAGCCAAGAATCCAAATACATAGGACAATCTGGTATTCGAAGAGCAACCGCTTTGCCATTAATGGCATAATGTAAATAATTAACAAGCTGGTCGCTTTCATAAGTCTCATCACCATTCCTAATAGTGACCGCTTTCATTCGCTGCATTTTAAGAAGATCACCAAGCCCAACATAAAAATCCTCTATTTTCTTTTTAAAATCGTCAAGTAAACGTTCAGCAGGAGTAGTTGATTCAACGGTATCGTCTTCATAAACAATTTCCCCCAACTTTGACGATTTTCGTGTAGGCGGTAGATACTGCATTAATAAAGCGTATTCTGTTTCGTAGTGCGTATCACTTCGCTGAAAATAAAAACGTCTTTCTGCATCAATCAATGCTGTAATGGGATCAGGAAAATGAGACAATTCAGGATCTGAATAACTTGGTGACTCTAAGCGTATAGCATCCACCCATATCGCCCATCCCGAATGAAATCGAGAGAGATATGTGTTAACCAAACCTGTTATATAATTTCTTTCTGCATCCGTTGCTGACATGGGGTCATCTCCACGGATAAAAAAGCCGGCCAATAAAGAACCATCTTTTCCCAAAATAATGCCGTCATCAATTAAAGCTGCAAAATTTAAAAGATCAGGAAGTCCAGCAAGCGTAGAGCGAAAATGTTTTAACTTAAACATTAATAAGGCCTTGTTGATTTTGCAACACGAAATGGTCGTGAAAACGGAGCGTAATAACTACGATATCTCAATTGACGAATATAAATTCGAGACAAGATAGGATCAAATTTGGCCATTCTACGTAAAACGTAAAGACAAACAACCCAGATACAAATACCAATAGTTGCTGCTACAATGTTCATTGCTGAAACAATAAGAATTCCAGTTAAAAGCATTGATAGCAGCATTAATTCACGTTCTCCTCCCATAATTTGTTGAGGTCTGTGAAGAGAACGGAACAATTGTGTATATTGTTTGCCTCCCATTAAAGTCCTCCAACCACAACGTTAGCAGGAACAACAGCACCAGAAAAGAGAGCGCCTGTAAGAAGAGTGTTTGCAAAAACAATCACACTGATAACCAAAACAAGATAAATAATACGCTTTACAAACTCGCTAACTTCACCACCAAAAATCAGTGTAGCTCCACCAGCAACAAGCCCCAATAAAGAAACCACGAAAGCAACAGGACCAGAAACAGATTTTTTTAACTTCTCAAGAGGTGCTTCCCATGGAAGAGATGCTCCACCACCAGATGTTGCATCAGAAGCATATGCAATATCTCCCAAGATAAGATAGAGAAAGACTGCCGCCCCTATAATAAGAAAAAACAACACAATGTGATTATATAAATTACTTCTTGTTTGTGTTAAAGATAGTTGCATATTTTGCTCCTTTAATGAATGATTTTTGTTATGTACTTGTTGAGTGCGAGGTCGTACTCACAAACTTCAATAATTTCTTTGACTTTGCGACCTGAGGAGGTTTTTTCAATACTCAAAACTACATCAATTGTTTCCGCTATCAGTGATTGCATGGAAGCAATGGTTACTTCTGATATTAATTGTTGGATTCTTGTTAATCCTGCTGTTGCATCATTGGCGTGAACAGTTGCTATTCCACCTGGATGTCCAGTATTCCAGCTTTTTAACAAAGCTAAAGCTGCGCCATCTCTTACTTCGCCAACAATAATGCGATCTGGTGCCATACGCATAGTCACCTTTAACAACCGCGTCATATCAATATATTCCACAGCTCGAAATGTTACAGTATTAGGTGCAGCGCATTGAAGTTCAGCTGTATCTTCAATGATTACAAAGCGCTCTTCAGGAAATGTATCTGTCATTTCCTTTAAGATTGCATTCGTTAAGGTAGTTTTTCCAGTTCCTGTTCCACCCACAACAAGAATATTTTTATGATCTTTAACAGCAACATTTAAAAGCGATCTTTGATGTGGAGTAATGATGTTTTTTGCAACATAGTCATCTAAAGTAAAAATTTTCGTTGCTTTTTTTCGAATTGTAAATGTTGGGGCGGAAACGATAGGTGGAATTACCGCTTCAAAGCGGCTTCCATTCATTGGTAATTCGCATTCAAGAATAGGATTTTCTTTGGTAATTTGCGTTCCAAGAGCTGTAGCTACTGTTCCCATAGCGGCTTCTGCCCTATGCGCATCCACCATGCCGACAGCTTTTTTAGGTTCTCCCAAATGTTCAACCCATAATGTACCATCAGGATTTAACATAATTTCTATGACTGTAGGATCATCTAGGTAACCCCATATCTGCGGTCCAAATTCAAAACGCAGCTTCTCAATGAGACGTCTATTTTGCTCTGAACTTCGTCCACCTTTAAATGCTGTAACAGCCATTCTCCCATCCCCGCTTTTAAGAATATACCCCGTTCACTCTAGATAATGAGAAGAATGTAAAACTTAAAGCTTTTTAAAATAATGTCGGCATAATAATTTAAAGATTAAATTTGAACAACAAAAATATCTATCGTAATAGCAAAAATCCACATTCCTGTTACTTAAATTCTATGGTTTTTTATTAAAGAGAATGACCTTTATCGCGCGCAAGATCTATACCTATAGCTTTAGCTTGCATTTTTTCATAAAGTTTTCGCATCACCTTCATATTGTCCCTCCGCACATCAATGATTGATTTCTCAACTGATGTTAAACGCGCTTTGTCCAGATTTCCTAGTCGTGTATAATGAGACGCCATTGCTTTTCGCGCTTCATCATAAGGCAATCCTCCTTTACGATGCTTTGGTAGACTATGTCCTCTATTTATCGCATCATATTTCTCAGAATTAGAAACCAATTTTATGTGATCTTTAACAACATCTATTTCAGTTAATGCTGTTTCAAGGCTACTGGCCATAGCTTTACTATTAGCATACCGAAGCAAATCATCCTTTATAAGATCACTCTCCGTATCAAGAAGCGATGATAAATCCCCACTTTTTCCAACATTACGAATATGATCACATAGATTATTTCGCACATTGTGTAATTTTTGAGATACTAATGTTTTTTCAAGATCTTGTACTAGTATACTTTGTTGTAAAAAAAGCTCTTCTAATTTATTAGAAATGATGACCTCCTATTACAACACCTTTATCTAACCAGTCCGGGCCATATTTTTCATCAGCACTTTTGGTAGAAAATCCCATATCTCGTATAAATTGCGCTCCACGTTGATGTCTAAGAAGTAAAAGTGCATGTGCTGGATATTCAGCCATCGCTAACCATTCCCAAGTTGCTTTGTTATCATTCGCCTTGGAAGCTGCTTCTGCTTCAACCATATAGATACTGTTTTGAGAAAGACCACCTGCTCGTAATTCCTCGCGTTCAGCATCAGTCATATAACTTTTTGGTAATTTATTTTCCATGAAAACCTCCTTATCTTAGTGTATGTTTACATATTAATTTAAAGGCTAGATCTGAGCAATAAAAAACAAATCCTCTACCTAACTAAAACTCACTTTCAATTTCGCGATTTTTTCTTTCTCTATATGAAGCTGCGTTGGGATTTTGAGAAAGTTTTTGTTCTCTATCCTGCAAAATATGAGATCTTACACGAGAAATCATAGCTTTATCACTTGAATTAATATTACGACCATTGAGGGTAGTTGCTCTTTGGCGAAGTTGATTAGCAGCTTCACGCTCTTCATAAACATATTGATCATCAAGTGCTGTTGTTGGGTCATCAATAGCAAATTGGTCCTGCATATTTGCAAGTGTTTGGAGTCGCTCGGACATCACTCTTGCTTCTATTTCGGCAATTTTCATTTTAGATGTAAAATCGCTTCTGGCTTTATCACTACCATGTATTCTTTTGTAATCGTCCCAATCAGAAAATTTGTTCTCTTCTTTCTGAAATTCCGGATAAACTACTACTCCTCCAACATCTGCTGCCGCATTATAAGCAGCGGTAATTCCAACATTGGTTCCTTTTTTTCCATTAGAAAGTAATTTTTCTTGCGAAGCATGATCATTATCCGCAACAAACAAAATCACGCGATCTGGATATTTATCACGCATTACTCTACCTACATTTTTTAAATTTCCAGAGTCAAAAGCCGCTACAACTGGCATATGAGTCATTTGTGCTACAGAAAAAGCTGTTGCATATCCTTCCGCAATAAGGATAGGATTTTCTAAATCATTATTAAGGGCGGATATTCCTACATTATTAGAACCTACAATCGTAAAACACTCATGTTTTTTCCCATCTTTCATAAAAGATTTAAAAGTAGGATTAACCGTCTGAAGGGTACTTAAATTATTATTTTTATCCCATATTGGAATAATTAAATCACCTGCCAAAAATGTGCGGATATTAGGATTGCTTTTTTTTATTATTTTTGCTTCCTCAACTGATTTTGCAACTCTCACCCCTTGTTTTTTAATGTCCTCTGGAAAATCATCTGGAACCTCTCTTAAATCACTCATCTGATTTATACCTTTAAGCTTACAATATGCATTATCTGGAGTTGCTATTTTACTAGCCTCCCATATTTGTGATGAAAGTATCGCTGCATTATTTTGTTTTTCTGCAATCTCTTTTCTTAAAATTTCTTGTCGCTCTTTAGCTTCTATGGCTAATCTTTTTTTTTCTTCTAAAGATAAAGGCGCCGCAGACTTTTCAGGTTTCCAATAAATTTTGTCACCAGTGCGAAAATTTTGAATATAGCCACCATCCAATGAGGAATAACCAATATAAGCCCCACTCTTTTGAGTTTTTTTATCATTTTCAACGGAAACTCTATGCAATTTTCCATCCATAAGTGGATTCTCAACAATTAAACCAGCAGAACGAAGCGCCTCCTTGAACTGTTGTTCTATCGGCAAAGTTGTGTTTGGTTCTGCATCTCCATGAGAAAACCTAGCAAAACCTTTTTCAATTAAATTTGTACCAGCAGGAACATACCAAGATTTTGCATCTTTATCCCACTTAGCTCCAGCGGCTTTTGCCTCTTCTTTTTGTGAATAAGGAACATTCAAAAAAATCTTTTCTGTATTAGCTAGTTCACGATCAGTGTTTATCGATATAAATGACTCTTTCTCAGCCTCAACAACTTTGACTGTTTCTAATCCTATTATGAAATTTTTGATTTTTTCTGCTTCAAAAGCCGCTCTAAAAATTTCTTTTGGATCATTCTGCATAGCTTCAATCCATGAAGAAACATAGGAAGCGTTATGACTTGGATCATAACCTATATTCAATTCCTCTCCAATCATAAAGGAGGCAATAGTTGTTCGAAGCTTTTCTTTGGCATATCCAGAAGACCCAACAGGATACATCATGTCACGATTAAGTCTTGAAAAATGTCCAGTCCAATGTCCAAGTTCATGTAATGCTGTAGCATAAAAATAATCACTTGAATCAAATTGAGATTGTTTTGGTAAAAAAAGAGTATCATTATCACCACCACGATAGAAAGCATGATTTCTATCATCAATATCAATTTTTGCGCCTGATGCGGTTAAAAGTGCTTTTGCTCGTGCATGTCTTACCTCTTCCGATAAAATAGGACGTGGTTCCAATGGAGGTAATCCATCAATTTGTTCACCATTAAAAACTTTTGCTAAAAAAATACGGGGGTAAGAAAGTTTTTCAAACTTCTCATGTTTTTTTCCATCATCATCATAAAAAGAGACCTTTTCATTCTGTTTCCAATAAATAATATCCGTACTTTTCATACCTTTTTTAATTCTACAGTCCATTTCATTTGCCTGCTGATATGTAAGCCAACGTGGATCAGTATATTTTTGGCTTGCAAGCCAAAGATTATTAATACCATTATAATTTTTACCTGTTTGTGGATTATAAGGAGATCTCACACATCCGGGAGGTAATGGTTGCTGCCATGGTGCTGCTCCTTGTTGAAGCAGTTTAATAAAATAATCTGTTACTGTTTTTGCATAATCAAAACTCATCACTCCCCCCTATATCATTAAAATTATCAATTTCAGATGGATCTGTAATACACGACGAATCCCAAGCGTCTTCTTCTGAAAGGGCTGTTTCTAAAAAAACTCCATAGCTTTCTGCTTCTTCTGAATCCAACTCAACTTGTATTCCGGGTATAAAAACATCATTTAAAACTGTAGAAATTACATGACATACTTGTATTCGCGCTTTTTTCATTATTAAAATCTCAATTCTTAAAAGTTAAAATGGGTTTAGCAGCACCGATAATATTCATAATCGAAACAGCTCCAAAATAACGACTATCAAAACTTACAGGATCAAAACTTGAAACAAACCAAGCATATCCTTCTTCAACAAGGTATTTTCCATTTGGCATACTTGATATCCCCCCTCTTCTTTGGCTATTTTTCAATAAATGACCATTAACACTGATACCTTTTTCAGTTATGTTAATCACATCACCAGAAAGAGCTACTAATGGTTTCAAAAAAGGAACAGACCCGCTAGGACAAGCTCCAGATTGAAGATATCCTTTTTCAATAAACATCTTAACGATAGGTACATCTGGAGGACAAACCTCCATAAGCTCCCCCCTTCGTACTTCTTTTTGAAAATAATTAACTTTCCAAAGACCTACAGGCGCCGAATGCGAATAATTAATTCTGAACCCTTGGGAAACGGCAAATAGAAAAAAACATGCAAGCGTAATAGTACATAAAGTAAGAATGGCCATAGCTTTTTTCATAAGAGAACAAAGCCTTTCTTATCTTCTTTGCTTTTATTTCTCTCATGCAAACGATCTGTAGCAGGAGGAGAAATTTTTGACCTTTCTGAAAAAACTGGATCTAAAAAATAAAGAATTTGTGTTCCTCTAATGACGCTATTTCCAGCTACAAAAATAAGCATTTCCCCAGGTTCAACAATATTCCCAGAATTATCTTTTTTTGCTCCAGGCAGGCGCATGATTTCATCGGGCGTCATCAATGGGCGGCGTGTTTCTTCATAAGACGTTGAAACCTGTTCAAGTGCCATACCAAAACGTTTTCCAGAAGTGGAAATCTTTTCGCGAACAACCGTCGTCTCTCCCGCCATTTTACTCATCCATTCGGCTGTTTCGACTTTATTAGGAGCGTAAGCAATACGAATATGACAATTTGAAATAATACTTTCATTTGTAGTGTAAGCTTTGTAGAGCTGTTGCACATCTTGAGTGATGATATAAGCTTTAAGCCCGTACCCAGCAATGTAGGCAAGAGCCTTTTCAAAAATTTCCAATTTTCCCAAAGTTGGAAATTCATCAAGCATTAAAAGCAAACGATGTTTGTGATTGGTTTTGGATCTTCCATCATCAAATTCCATGCGATCTGAAAGAGAAAGAACCATTTGGGTCAATAGCAATCGTGCTAATGGTCTCATTCTATCTAAATTACGCGGCGTTGTAATGAAATACAGTGAGACGGGATCTTCTGTATCCATCAAATCACTAATATAAAAATCACAATATTTTGTGTTTTCACCAACAATAGGATCACGATAAAGAGACAGAGCATTATTTGCCGTCGAAATAATAGACCCTAACTCGCGTGCTGGTGTTCCAGCCATACGACGACCAACACCGTTGATAACAAGTTTTGCTTCTTTATCTGCATCCTGAAATAGAGGATCATCACTTTTTATATCAAGATTTTCCATTTCATGAAACAAACTAGAAAGCGCTTTTGGATCACCGTCTTCATCAAAATCATCATTATTTTCAATAACAGTAGCAAAATCTCCTACTCCCGTTAACATGTGTGCACAATCTTGCAAACAAGGTATACGTCCAATTTTTTCTGCCTTGTAAAGAGCATGAAGAATGAGACCATTCAAAAGTTCAAAAGCCGCTGATCTAAAATGATCACCAGCAATCCCTTTTCCATCATCATCAATAACCATTAAGGCTATGTTTTGTGCATCCGCTACTTGATAACGTGTTCTGAAACGAATTTCTCCTAATGGATTCCATGAACATCCAACTTTTGGTTCTGCCGGATCAAATCTTAGGATCTTATTCCCTGCATACTTTTTCCGCCATCCAGCAGTCATGGCATAATTTTCACCTTTTGTATCAAGAACAAAAAGACTGTGTGGCCAACTCAAAAGAGTAGGTACTACTAAACCAACACCTTTACCAGAACGTGTAGGCGCTAAAGCTGCTATATGCTCTGGTCCATCATGACGCAAATAATGCAACATTCCTGTTTTTGGATCAGCAAATGCTCCACAATATACACCCTCTCCTTTTTTTTTATGTGGTATAAGCCCCATTTCTTGAATTTCATCAAAAGTTGCAAAATGCGCTGTTCCATGTAAATCATCGGTACTTTTGTTACTCCTTGAAGAAAAACCAGCCCAAAGAGTAAAACCAACAAATCCAATCAAAAGACCAGCACAAAAGAGAACAAATATTACATTACACTGACTAGGAGCATAATCATAAAATTTAAAAACCCAAGAAAACCAAGAAAAGGGCGAATACACTCCTTTAAAATTGGAACCAAGAGAAACACTATAATGAAAAGTATGTGCTAAATATTGTGTACAAAATTGATTAAGGAGAATAAAATATACAATGAATAAAAAGATAAATATCAATCGAGATTTTCTTTTGGGTATATGTGTAGATTGATTTCCCAATTTTCCCCCCTTATTCATTTTTAATGTATATATCAATATACTAAATATAAAAAATAAAAATATAATATCTCTTAAAGAGAATGACCTTTATCGCGCGCAAGATCTATACCTATAGCTTTTGCTTGCATTTTTTCGTAGAGTTTTCGCATCACCTTCATATTGTCCCTCCGCACATCAATAATTGATTTCTCAACTGATGTTAAACGCGCTTTGTCTAGATTCCCCAATCGTGTATAATGAGATGCCATTGCTTGTCGCGCTTCATCATAAGGCAAACCGCCTTTTCGATTTTTCGATAAACTATAAGCCTCATTTACAGCTTTATATTTCTCAGGATTTTTTACAAGCTCCACATGCTTCTTAACAACATCTATTTCCGTCAAAGCCGTTTTAAGGCTATTGAACATTGCCTTGCTATTGGAGTACCTAAACAAGTCACTTTTTATTATGCTATGCTCTATATCAAGAAGCGATGATAAATCCCCCCTCTTTCCAACGTTACGAATATGAGTACACAAATCATTTCGTATATCACATAATCTCTTAGAGGCTAATGTATCATTTATTTTTTTCACATAGCCTTCTTCGCGAGACAAAATCCGTTCTAATTCTTTAGAAATAATGACCTCCTATCATAACACCTTTGTCTAACCAATCTGGACCATATTCCTCATCCGCATTCTTTGTAGAAAATCCCATATCACGTATAAATTGCGCTCCATTTTGAGATCTAAGAAATAAGAGTGTGTGAGCTGGTAAATCAGCCATTGCTAACCACTCCCATGCTGCTTTGTCATCACCAGCATGATCTGCTGCTTCTGATTCAGCAAGGTAGATACAGTCTTGATCTAAACCGCCTACTCGTAATTCCTCACGTTCAGCATCCGTCATATAACTTTTGGGTAATTTCTTTTCCATAGAAAACTCCTTTCTGTAATGCTTATTTATATTTAATTTAATGGTTGAATCTGGTCAATCAAAGTGTCTCTAATTTTTTATAGAAAGCCGTTTTTTAATCCTAAAATAAGTAGCATGAGAAATCCCTGTTTTTTCCTTAACAATGTTGGAGGATAGGCTCTTCTTAATCAGTGCAATTGCCATCTCTGTCTTTGGATGAAACTTTCGACCAAATTTTACACCTGCTGCCATCGCAGCAGTCCGTCCATCATTGGTACGCTCCAAAATACGTGCCCGTTCAGCTTCTGCTACAGCAGCTAAAATTTGAATGACCATTTTTCCCATCGTTCCTTCGGTACTAAGACCATTTTCCAGAAAACGAATAAACACACCCTTCTTGTAACAACTATCAACGATAGAGATCATATCAGCAGTATTACGCCCAAGTCTGTCCATTTTTGTACAGAGAATAGTATCATCTCTTTCTGCTCGATAAAGCAACCGTTGCAACCCTTCACGTTTATCTGTAGAACCTGTACTTATATCAGTAAATACACGGTCTTCGCGTACTCCAGCATTTTGAAGTTCAGTAATTTGAAGAGCTAATTTTTGTTGATTAGTTGATACTCTCGCATAACCTAGAAGTGCCATTTTTGTCTCATAAATCTTTTTAGATACAATTTTTATATCATAATATAAATATATGATTTATGATACATATTTTTTGCTATTTTGGAATATATCAAATATTATAAGTTTTGAGACAAACTGTCCCATAGAAAGGCGTAGTTTTAAAATAGCAAATTTTATTAATAGGACTCTACTTTCTGCTCATTAATACAACAACAAAATCAGATTGACTAATTGCGTAACTAGTTAAATGAGATGCTGTACCTTCTAGCCTGAACCTAAAAAAATTAGTTAAAATATTTGTTTAGAATGATGATTCTAATCATTAAAAAAAACAGTTGACAAAGAACTTTTTACCAACATCCTGATCCCCAATAAACAGCATAATCCAATCACACCAGAAAGAAGGAACAACTTTCCACCCGAAGTGTGACCTAAAACAAATGCTCCAACAAACGGCGCCACCAACATCGCTGAATTTTGGATAGACTGTACCCATCCAGAAGCAATCCCAATTTGTTCATTGAAATGGGTTACCAGATAAATGTTAGAAGATATGAAAAAGCGAGCACTGACCATTCCAATAAGGAAAAAACAAAGCAACAAAGTCTCAATATGAAGTAAATCAAAGTAAAAAAAGCACACTGAGATAATGACAAAACAAACCATTGTTGACATGGCTGGCATTAACAACTCAGATATTTTTCCTGTAAGGGGGTTATGCTTTGATTTTTTCACACGCCAAAACCCATAGAGAAAATTACCAATCGCTGAAGCAGATACCAGCATTCCAAGAGTCTGTTTATTCATTTTCATTGTGCTGAGAATAACGGGCAACTGATTATTCACCATAAAGACCATGGCAAAATAAATGAACATCACCCCCACATAGGCATACCAAGCTGTCCCATAAAGCCTCTGCTGTACTTGCGTGGTATTCGCTTTTTTTATTCTTAGCGACGAGACAAGTTGTGCACCAATACAACAAAACACAATAAAGCCTAGGAATGTCAAAAATCCCGAAAATAATAAAGTATAGGTATCTGATAAAAGTACAGACAGAGCACTCCCCAAAGCGGGTCCGATCATCTTTGCTGCGCTACTGATCATGTTAAGCACAGAATAATAATGGTTCCGTTCTTTTTCAGGAACAGAATTTGCACTGAGAACAGAAATTGCTGGAATAGCAATACTATTGAATGTTGCTCGAATGACTGCCAATATAATAAATCCTTGCAGACTCGTCGCCATTAATAAAACGACAGTACATAACGCCCGCAACAGCAGTGATGCCCGCAACCAATGGATCATATAATGGCTACTTACCAGCATTCCAATTGGCTTAGACAGAACTATTCCAGGTAATAATGTTACCGCTCCAATCAAAGCGACATCATATTGATCAGCTTTCCAGTAAAACACAGATACGGTCAAAATCACTATATAATCAATCCAGCCCCCAAATGACACTAAGCCATTACCCAATAAAAGCATAAACAAGCAATTTTTTTTTGTTGCATTTACTTGTGCCAAAATACGACTCCTGCTTTTTCATCAGCAATGCTTATTGGATTATTGATTTTTTCTTGCGCCATAAAGGCATTAACAGCCATCTTACAAACTCGGTACTGGTAAGCCATTAAAAGAATCTGCTACAAATACACATCGCGACGAAGATAAATTATGTAATACACCTGCCATATAAATAGCTGTTTTTCCTCTAAAAACACCGCAATCAATAAGATCGCTTCAATATCTTTAGCCGTTTTAATTAGAATGTCTGGCTCATAAATTGCGTTAATCAATATTTTTCAAGAAGATTAAGATATATTTCATTTTTAATCTCCCACATTGAATCACACCAAAAAAATAATTCCAAAATTTACCAATTCACGACAAAGCGTCACTTTCGATTCATCGTTCAATTTTCCTGCCAAAGAAACAGGAGTAAACACTTCATAATTTTTAGCACAAATCGATTCAACTTCATCTCGACAAAAAGCAGGCAATGATAAACTTGAAGGTGTAGAAACGAGAGGTTTACCTGGATGGATTGTTGAGCTAAAATAAACAGATATGTGTTCTCCGTCCTCATTCTCTCGAATGCGCAAATTTGCTCCTAAACGCACCTGTAAATGTGTTTGGCTATTAATGTTATGCGCATGGACCAGAGATGCCAATCGTTCGTCTGATATTTCATGTTTTGTGGCGTTGTAAGCAATTTCAAAATCAGATAATATCTCTTCAAATGGCACTCCTGCCATTCGTTTTAATAGATCCTTCGTTAATTTTTCTAATGTGGTCTGCTCGCTAAATGGAAAAACATTCTTGCGTAAGTCACCAACATGTTCGGACATTAAGCGAATAAAACCTTCCAACACCTCAAAAATCTTAATCGGTTGCAAACCAAAAGCCATGTGCAGAGAATAATCATCTAGGCACTTAGCAACATGAGGAGTGCCGGCAGGAATATACAGAATATCTCCTTTTTCAAGAACAACTTCAATTTCAGGTGCTAATAGTTCATCTTCAACAAGAGAGCGCTGCATAGGCAAAGTAGGATTTTCAACTAGTTTTTCCCAAACTTTCCATGATTTTCTGCCTTCCAGTTGCACAACAAAAACTTCCGTTGTGTCAAAGTGAGCTGGTAATCCTTTGAAATTAGCACCAGTCAAAAATGGTTTTGCAAATGCATATCCACCAAAAATCTGCTCTAATTGTTTGCACAAAATAGAAATTTTTGGATGTCTTGCGTCAAGTTCTTCTAGCTTAAGCGTTGCACCTGTCTTAAATTGTTCAAGAATAAATTCTCGTTGTGTTATAGCTTGACCATTATAAGTTGGAATATTTATCGTAGCACCATTCTTAGATATTCTCACAAAATTATGCAGTGAACCCTCTCCCGCGATTAGATAACGATCAAAATCACGTATCGAGAACAGAGAATGTAACTTACTGGCAGATTTTTGTATTAATGGTTTTTTTTCAAAATAATTAGCTAAAAAAGCTTGGCGTCCAACTGGACCTATAATCTGGTCAATCATACATATCTCCCCCCCAACGAATAAAGATGACGGCATCTTCCGATACCATCATCTCTTTGGAAAGCCTTAAAATAAAACGTGCTGTGCAGAAGCTAAGGCTGCTGATGGTACAAATTTAATATCTTCTTTATTAAGAGACATGTCTACTCCTCCTTTTTAAATTTAATAATTAACACATTCGATATAATCATTTATCTTATACAACTGTCAATCTAAAACTTATACTATTTTCAAAAGTATTTGCCATTCTTATGCCCTTATTATTTTAATTTATGTATATAGAATACCTTATACTACGGTATTCTATGAAAAAACTAAGCCGTCTTTTAAAATTAATAAGGAAGAGAAGCCATCGGATGCCCTCGCCAAGCAGGCAAAATGATATCTTTTGTCACCATTATATTGAAATTATAACCAGGACGAATAATAATTGTTGGCTGAATACCTAGATTTTTACGTGTCATTTCAATACCGACTTCGCCCCATTGTCTACCAAGCTCTGCCGCTAACGTTTCTTTTGCTGTCTCTGTTTTACTATCATCATTACCTGTCTTATGTGTTTTTTGAGACAATTGTGAAGCTCCCGAAATGACAGAAAGTAAAAAAGCATTACCAAAGATTTTTAAATAATGATTATTAACCTTATCCTTAAATCCAGCATAACCAGACTGATCTGTCCCCGGCATATTCCCAAGAGATAAAGAAGAACCATCAGGATAAATAACTCTCGACCAAGCAATAAGCGCTCTTTTTTGACCAGTAGATACACGACTATCATATGTTCCTATCAGCCTCGAGCCCATAGGAATTAAAACATTTTGACCAGTAGTGGAATCGTAGATACTTTCTCTTACTTGAGCTATAATTTGTCCAGGCAAATCACTATTAATACCACTTATCATAACACTAGGAATAATGGTTCCAGCCTTAATCTCAAGACTTGCCTTGATAGCTTCTTGACGCGTATTTTTTAAATAAACTGCTGCTTCTGGAGATTGAGATAAAAAAGCAATTTTTTGTGATTGCATATTAGGATCATGTCCTCCATCACCATTGTACAACGATGAGTTAGCGGATAATCCAGATCGACCCAATAAATTTTCAAGAGTTGCTTTTTGCGGATCTTTATCTTGAACTTGAGACTGATTTTGCATCTTTGAATTGATTGTAAAAGAAACCATAGGATCAGAATCTAAAGCAGCCTCCATTTTAGCAAAACGCCTCTCTACAATATGTGTTAATAATCTCTTTTGTGTTTCATCTTCTTCATCTACAGTTTCATCGAGCGGCTTTTGTTCTGGATCTTTTGTTAGCAACTGCTTAGTTTCAATTGGTTTGGTTGACTGTGCTGGTAAGANATTAGATTGCTGTCGCAACATAAAAGTATATGTAATACCAAGCAGAGCAAAAAAAATGATACCTATAGCACCTATAAAAGGTATATTGTTTAACCGCCGTACACCTCGTCCTTTGGGTTTTACAGAAAAAAAATCAGGAGATTCAGAAGGACTACTTTTTTGATCGTTTTTCACCCTTTACCCCCATCATCTACACGAGCAATAAAAGGAGCGGCTGGTACAATATTTCCAGTTTTTAAACGAACATAATGACGCGTTATTTCAGTTAAACCATATTGTGCCACCAATACTATACCTTGATCCAAGGGCATCACTTTGTAGGTTAAATTTATACCCATGTTTTTATGTTTTTCTGGTTGATCTGTATAAATTACACCATAGCCATTCCTTTGTAGAAGATTGACCAATAAAGATGTAAACTTATCTTCTGTATCATTTGTTTTTACAATAAATGTTGTAGTTGCAGGTGGTAAAGGATCTCTAAGATAGCGAACAAAATCACTAGTAATTAAATTTGCGTCATTCTCCGTAACATTTTGATCAACATAATTGACCAACAAAGATGAATGACGACTTATAGACGTGCAACCAACTGTCAAAGCAAGAGGTAACAGCAATAAATATTTTAACATTTTAACGCCCCCTAATAATTGTTACTCTCTGCTGAGAACTTCCTACACCAGAAATCATAGCTACTTTGCTAATAACGGCATCAACAACATATCTATTTCCAATAATGCGATAGTTTATTAATCTTTCACTAGGCTTTTTTAAGAAGCCACCATCATCACCAACAGCAATTAAAGCAGGCGCCATTCCTCTAATTCCATCACTAGGTAATTCAATGTAAGTTTTAAACCCATCTGTATAAACACGTCTCGGATACCATTTAATTCTTCGATCACTAATCGTGATACGAAAGTTAAAATCGAGAGCAGCTAAGTTTTGACCCGTTGGTAATGTAGTACGGCTTTTATCTGTAGCTGCTTTATACGCAGACCAATCTTGATCTGTATCATCAGGATAAATAAAAGAAAGAACAGGAATTGAAGAACTTTGCGTACTAGCAAGTTTGATCATATAAGTACGGCGATCCGTCGTAATAAAGAGATTTGTTGTTAAACCAGCATCTACAGGCTTTACAACAACATAAGTTGTTTCTGCGGCTCCTACACCACTTACCGTGGGACTAATTTTCCATCTTACAGTATCACCAGCATGGAGAGAATTTATAGTTTCTCCCGATTGTAACTGAATCGTGCAAACCTCTAATGGTGTACACACCAATGTAGGCAAAGTAGCTCCATAAAGATATCTAACACTGCCGTCGCCAGAATATATAGGTCTTTTGGGATTATTCTTCCATTGATTTGCTAATCTAATTCCCCATGCTTCCTTATCAGTAAGATGTATTCTTTGAGGAGAAACAAAATTAATATTGTGTGATACATCTGTTGCCAGAGCTTTTGATGTTACAAAAAACACTGTACTTATAAAAATAAATTTCTTAAACATAAAATTCCCGCTTTACGCTTTACTATGATTGTTTTTAAAGTCTTGGCGTCCATGCAAATTGTTTAACATATAACCCAATAGGGTTCAGCATCATTTGCTTTTCAGTTTTTGGTATTGCTAAAATAATTGTAGCGGTAGCTTGCCAAAGTTTACTATCAATAATAGCTCCTGATCGTGCTCTTTTCTTTTCAGTCCATTCAATTTGCCAAGTATCATTAGAAACAGGAACAATTGCATTAACTTGAATTTCTACTGTCTCCATTGAAGCACGTGAATAAGGATCATTTTGTTTATGATATTCAACAAGCATAGCATATGCTGGTGATTGAGGTAAGGTCATTGAGTATGTCTGGTTTATGAGATCTTCTTCTGCTCTCATATCAACATAAACAGTACGTGCCCCAATCAGCCAATTACGTAATGCCGCCCGAATATGGGTTGCATTTGGTTTAGAAGCAACATTTGCCTTTGATAAATGCGTTACCTCACCAACCGAATTGGTTTGCACTATATAAGGAACTATAGTTTCTTCATTTGCTTTCCAAATGAATGCCCCTACTGACATTGCAGTAATAATAATCATTCCAAAAGTTGCTAGACGCCAATTATTAGCGGACTTAATATAATCCCCATACCTTTCCATCCATTCTTTACGCGCTATAATATAGGGATTAGAGGGTTTGTCTTTTATAGAATCTTTGCTTGTTTTCACAGTCCCCCCCCCTTAATTATAAAGTTAAACAGCTCTCTTTAAAGATCAATTAACTTTCTTATGAAACATTTTTCGTTGAATGTGAAGAAAACAATTCCGACTTATCCATAAAATAATTATCCAAAATCAAAAAATATATATTTTTTAACTAAAAAACATACTTTAAGTCTCTACTTCTTTATCTGAAATATTTTTAACACTGTTTTTTGTAATCTTGACTTTTATGCCTTTTTTCCAATACCCAGCTTGAATAAAACCTCTCTTTGTAGTTTCCTTGACAAAAATTTTCTGATTTTTTTCAAAAAGAAGATAATTCTTTCCTCTAATTTTTCTACGCCCTACATAATTAAATATGGATTCTTCACCGTTCCATGCAACATAAGGGAAATTTTCAGTATATTTATTTCGCTCTTCTATCCACTCTTGTAGTGAATTATCAATGTTATCTCTGTTGTGTTGCTTCACTTCATTCTTTAAAGCATTTAAAATAGGATCATCAAAGACAACATTCATATTGTGAACACCGGCCAATTTAGCAACTTCTTGTTTAAATTCTTCTGTACCATTTAATACAAGTGGCTGATCTTTAAATTTTTCAACAGCAAGACTTAAAGCAATATACGCAGATCCAGTAGTAAACATTTGTGCATGAACTTTCTCACCAGCATCTATAATTATCCCTCCATCAACAGTCCTATATAGAATATTTCCATTTTTTAAAAAATAAGGATTTAGATCTTTACGTAGAAAAGCACCTGTTTTCAAAGCCGTTTCCGCAGTTAATAAATTATCAGACAAAATAGCGCGACGTTCATTCATGGAATGCAAAACATCCATAGCATCTTTATCACCAATATTTGCTTGCTGATGTAACCAATCGCGCCAATTTGGAAATTTATTTTCTTCCAATTTTTTTTTAATATTTTTCTGAGTTTTTCTTAACTCTTGCTGTTTAAGTGCTTTTTGTAATTTCAATTTATTCCGAAGCGTAGCACGTGCACTTTTAGGCATTAATTTCAACAAAGAACTCTGTTGTTTATACCAAACAAAAATTTCATCATAAAAAGCACACTTCTGCATCCGTAATATTTGATATTTTTTCTGTCTTTCTAAATTACTTATCTTTTTCTGCTCTTCATACCGAGCGTATAAACGTGTCTTAGCTTTACTGCTTTTTCCATAAGGAAATGGTTTATATTCTTTATGCCCTGCTGACCTTACGACTCTATAAGGACCCATTATTTTTTCAAGAGAAGATAAAGATAATCCTCTATCACAACTGCTAGCTTTCACCCATAAATCAAGAAGAGGAGATCCTATAACTAATCCATTCCCGCGTTTTTTTATAACGAGACCATGATCGGCAAAACTTTCATGGAGTTCTGACCAATCTGTAAAATTAAATTCTTTAATTATTTTTCTCACATATGTTGTGAAAGATTCTATCCCTGTTCTGTATTCAAAATCTTTTCTTTTTTGCTGTTTCGTTTTTTCAATATCTGGGATTTCATCTTCAAGAAACTGTTTTTCGTTCCCATGTGGCGTATTGATCAAATTATATTCCTGTTCAATTTTTTGACAGGTTTTCATAAGTGTACGCTTATCAAAAAAAGGTTCATGATTACGAAAATTTTCGGGATTTATTTTATTGATGGCAATGTGAACATGGAGATTATCTGTATCTTTATGGATAGCAGAAATACGTTGATGATTTTCATAACCTAATGCTGCACAAAATTTATCTTCAATTGCATAAAGTATTTCTCTCTCTGGAGTTTCTCCAGCTGGAAAAGATAATACTAGATGATATGTTTTATCAGTCTTTGATTTTTTATTTTGATCTTGAGTTTTTAAAATAAATTCTGTTGCCATAACAGGGTCGTCTGTATGACAATTTGTAACTCTTACTGATGCTACCTTTTTACTATTTTGTATATTGCTATCAAGTATATAATCAGATGTAAGTTTCCAATCTCTTGGCAAAACTCCACCATCCAAATCCATAATATAACGAGCCAATCGTGCCATATTAGATGTTGCTTTTTTTCTTTCAACACGCTTAGCAATCATAGTTCGGATATTTTTTCAAAAATTTGTTTTTGGAGTTCACGAAATGCTACCATCATTTGATCTATATCTTTTGGTATTCCCCCTTTCCCGTTATTTGTAACTAACCATAATTTTAATAAACCAGCTACTCTCCCTAAATCGCCTTGTAACTTAGTGAGGTCCTTTACCGCCCCATAATCTATATTTGCTTTTACGGGTTCAAGTTGTCCAGTAGTGCGCAGATAAGTAGAAATAGACAAACCTGTCTGTTTTGCATTTTCTTCTATGCTTTCTTTTTCCTCAAAAGTGCACCAAACACTTAGTCTAAATTTTCTTGGCCGTGTCATTTTCCCCCTCTTAAATTGCGGATGCAATAAAACCTCGTAGAGCAAGATACGTTGAGCATTTTATGCGAATAAGTTGAGTAATGTTAGTTGCGTAGCGCTACATTACACATCTTGCCGTTTTCTTAAAGAAAAACTTTTATAAAAATTACCAAAATATCCCTTTAATTGACAGTTCTATTTATTTTTTGTAAAGATTTGAAAAATTTTGTAAAGAATTATAAAAAGTTGGTAAGTTAATGAAAAAAAAACAGAATGGGGGAAAATGCGAATAGTCTTTCTAGCCAACAAAGATTTAATTTTAAAATCCATTAAAGAAGGGTATTCCCTAAAAGAAATTTTAAGAAAAAATCCAAATTTAAATATTTCATATGACGCCTTAGCATCATATGTGCGAAAATATTTTAAAAAGAATCTTGAGACTACTGCTACATCAGATTTATCAGTAAAAACTCAATCCAAAGAATCTACTTCTGCTAATCCTATTACAACACAACAAAAATCACGTACATTTATACACGATACAAACAAAAAATTAGAGGATATGATATGACAAATATTCACATGACCTTACAAGGTAAAGGAGGAGTAGGAAAATCATTTGTAGCTAGTCTTGTGATGCAATATTTACTAGAAAATAAAATAGACGTGAAAGGTATAGACACTGATCCTGTTAATCAAACTTTTGCTAACTATAAAAATTTTAATGTAAAGCATTTAAAACTTCTCGAGCAAAGCGTAATTATTCCCCGTAATTTTGATACTCTTATGGAAGAATTGCTTCATTCTAATTGTCAATATGTTATTGATAATGGAGCTACAACATTTTTACCTCTAGCCTATTATTTAAAGGAAAATGAAGCTTTTGATCTGTTGGCCGCTGCTAAAAAGAATGTAATTATTCATACAATTATCACTGGTGGACAAGCACTGGCCGATACATTATCTGGATTATTTTCCATATGTACCCAAATTCCAAAAACAGCAAATATCGTCGTTTGGAAAAATGAATTCTTTGGTCCCATTACAGCTAATGGAAAAAACTTTGAAGAAATGAAAGTATTTGAAGAAACTAAAGAAAGAATTTCTGCTATTGTTACAATTCCACAACAAACATCTAGCACTTTTGGGGAGGATATAAAAACAATGCTTGATAAAAAATTAACCTTTAACGAAATTACAAATTCAAACGAATTCAGCATTATGGCCAAAAGCCGCTTAGCACGCGTCAAAAGCATGTTATTTGACCAGATAGCTATTATTCCAGGAATATAAAATGTCCGTTGATATTGATGCCATTCGGCAAAAAATAACTAAAGAATTTAATCAACTTGTTCCACCAAATGATCCAATTCTCATGACTGTTTTTTTATCTGATATAATGCTAGATTCAGCTTTAAAAACACTTCACGAACATCAAAATCAAATGATCAATTACATTTTAACTGCACGTAATGCTATGGTAGAGGAAGAAAAAAAAACAGCTGGAAAATTAATAACTGAAGCAGCCACATATATAAACAAAGAAATCAACCAAGAAATGAGTAAAAACTTGAATTATATTTCTGAACAAATGAAATCATATGAAATCTCGTTATCCAAAGTGTCTGCTATAAAATCAAGTGTAGATGATAATATGGAAAGATTTTTAAAAAAACTCAGAAATTATGGAATATTAATAGGTGCTAGTTTATTAGCAAATATTCTCTGTTTTTTTGCTCTTATAATCCATTATTATATAAATTAATATTTTTTAAATCACTTGAAAAAAGTACAGACTTTTTAAAATTCTTATTCAGTGTTAATATCTCAAAATGGAGCCGCATCTTTATGATACGGCTTTTTTTATACCTAAAAAGCAGGCGTCCCCCTCGCCTTTATCTTATTTACGCAACATCCTCATACTCATGACGATAATAATCATCTTCACTACCAAATCTTGGAATAGCCTCATCATGAATTTGATCATCTTCAGTTAAAGAGGCGGCGCTATGAATACAAGAATCGCCAGATACATAAGCACCACAAACCACGGCATCATCAACGACATAGGAATAATCACAAATATAAGCACCATCACTTATTTTTGCATTGCCACCGACATGAGCATTATCACAAATAACAGATGAATCAGAAATATGAGCATGTCCACTTACAGAGGCGTTATCATAAATTTTTGCATTACCTTCAATTACAACAGCGTTTTGAATATGGGCGTTGCCATAAACCTCACAATAATCATTTATTGTCATGCCTTCAAAAATAGCGTTGCCATAAATTTGTGCATCACCATAAACGTCTACAAAAAAGCTTTTCACTTTACCATTTTCATAAACCCTTGCATTTTGAAAA
>NZ_JBHIQF010000070.1:0-3180 GCF_042196445.1 Bartonella sp. AP11XZML | reverse complement strand
GACGATAGCACAAAGTTTAGCGAATGCAGCTATGAATCTTCGTCGTGGTGATATGGAAAGAGAAAAAAGAGGACAGGTTAACCAGACTGTCGAGTATCTAAAGTCCAAAGGCTACAGTGAAGAAGAGGCGCGGTTCATGGCTGGGAATAAAGATGCGTTGAATGCGTTTTTTGCACAAACGATCAACGGTGGAAACAGGAATCCACAATTTACCAATGACGGTAGGATGCTTGTGGAAGATCCGAATGCACCAGGTGGATATAGATATGTTACGGTTGAAGGTGGAAAAGCACATGAAGATATGCAAAAGCGTGAACAGTTGAAAAAATTACAAATAGTAGATGCCAAAATTATGAGAGAAAGTACATCACATGCAATAAATTCGGCTCTTGAGATACTTAAGGAAAATCCTAAGTCATCTACTGGTCCAATTGGTCAATTTTTACAGAATTTGTGGAACACACCGGCAGCACGTTTAAGGGATCATCTTGAAACAATCAGGGGAGGAGCAATGCTTCACAGGCTAGAGAGGATTAAAGCGCTATCACCTAATGGTGCTTCAGGATTGGGTAATTTGACTGATAAGGAAGGTGTAAGATTAGAAAATGTTTATGTTGCTTTGCAACAGAGTTTATCTCCTCAAGAGCTTATAAGGAATTTGCAACGTTTACAGGAGATTTATAACAAAGCAACAGATGCGCAATTAGCTATTTTGATGAATGATAACATAACAGCTGCGGATGTAGATGAAGCATTTGGAAGTGGTTCGCAACTATCACAAGGGAATTTGATAAATATACCAAAGATGAGTTTAGAAGAGGCATCTATTAAGGATAACGTACCTTATTTTAGGGACAGTTCTAGTGGTAAATTTTTGGTTGAGGATTAAATAGTAATGGACCCTTATAACATTTCTGAGAAGATGCGTTCTCAATATGTATATGCCAAGAATGGGAAGCGTTTTCGCGTAGTTGAAGATCCTGCTGAGATTGAAAAAATTATAAATTTACATGCTAACAGTTCATCTTCATCTCAATATGTATATGCTAAGAATGGGAAACGTTTCCGCGTAGTTGAAGATCCTGCTGAGATTGCGAAGCTATCTAATTCTTTTTCTGAAAGTCAACAAAACACAAAAGATCAATCAACTACAACAGATGATTTTTCATTTGATGATAAAGATCTTACGTGGCGGAATGCTGTTATGAGAAATAGCGCGTCTGGTGCGATGGCAGATTATTTTGACGAGATGAAAGCAGCGAATGAAGCGGGTTTTATAGATTATTGGCGTGGTGATAAGAAAGCAGAGGAGATATATAATAGACGGGTAGCCAAGGAACGTGCTTACCAAAAAGCCTTGCAAGAGAAATATCCTATTTGGTCCTCTATAGCTTATGCTGTTGGTTCACTTGTACCGACAGGACTCTCACTTTTTGTGCCTCCATTAAGGGCTTTGGCTCTTGCAAAGCATATGTCAACACTTAGAAATCTTGGTAATGCGGCGCTTTTAGGAGCAGGTTCAGGAGCTTTACATGGTTCAGGGGCGGGAGAGGGGCTTTCTGGTCGTCTTATATCGGCAGGGTTTGGTGGTGGTATTGGAACAGTAGCTGGTCCTGTTGGTTCTCTTGCCGGTACAGTTGCTTCTTGGGGTACAAAAAAAATGGCAAGGGGATTGCAACATGTTCCCTATATTCCCTTTATGAAAGGAGGGCGTTTTAATCCTGCTCATAAGGAAGTTGAAACCAAAGCCGTTAGGGAAGTTGCAAAAACATTATATGATGATGGTGTTGAGAATGTTGCAGAGCGTCTTGGCTCTGCGCCCCGTCATGCATTTTTGACAGATATTAGTCCAAATTTAGAAGTATCCCTTGCGAATATGGGGAAGACAAATGTGCATGTTTCTGAACTTTTGAAAGGAGCACATGGGGAACGAGTGCAGAATGCTATTCACCGTATTGGTCAATCGGCAGATGAAAACATTACACCTCTTCAAGATACGAAAGTTTTAAAAAGGGTGCTTCAAGAGCAAGGAGAAAAAGAATATAAACATCTTTATGCAGAAGCAATGCAAACTCCCATAGCAAAAAAGCATTATCCAGCTCTTAATAGGCTTTTCAAAAATAAATGGTTTCAAAACGCTGTAAAAGAAGCAGTTGACACCTTAGAAGGAGACCCGCGCACAGCAATTGCTCAACGATTTTATGATAAAGATTTTATCCATATAAACTATAAACCCACAATGGCGTTATTAGATCAAACGAAGAAATCTATTGATGATTTAATCGAAAAGTCCCGGAATTTTGGTGATAAACAAAAGGCTACAGGGTACCAAATACTTAAGAATAATTTGGTAAAGATAACGGATGAAATCTCCTCTACTTACAAAGCAGCGCGGGCTAGTGTAGAAAAATATAAAGGTTTTCAAGAAGCGATAGAACAAGGCAAAAACATTGTACAGAGAGATGTTTCTGGAGAGGGGATTAAAGAAGGTCTTCGTAAAGGAGCAATGTCTAGTGGTCTCAATACTTATCATGTAGGGATGAGAGACTATATTGATGATCTATTAAAAGGTTCGCGTCCTGTTAATAGACTTTCGAATATTTTACAAACGGGTCGTATGTCAGATAATCTAAGCAGATCTTTAAGCTCTAAAAACATTCATGGGTTTAGAAAAGCTGTAGAGGATGAAAGGTTCTATGAAGATGCGGCGCAAAGAGCCCTAAAACCGTTTCAGGGAACGCCCGAACCTAATTATTTAACAGGTGTTAATCTACCGTACGGGAAAGTTAGTACAGCACGTGCAGGGGCAAAGATTACACAAAATATTTTATCTGATACGATTAGGAAATTACCTCAAAAAGAGAGACAAATACTTGAACGAGATATAGCGAAATTAGCAACTTTTGGCGTTAAAGGTATGAACCAGCAGGAAGTTGCTCAAATGTTACAAAGATTTATACGATTACATAAAGCAGGAATCGTTAGTGACCATTTGTGGCATTTCATTTCTTCGGTAATGGCAGGAGAAGCGGGAAGATTTTTAAGGAGTAAGGTTCAATGACCCGTTCTAGTCCGGTAGATGAAGCGATCCGTCAAGCAGCAGCGCGTTATGGTTTGCCAGAGAGTTATTTGTACCGTGTTGCGCAAGTGGAAAGTGGAGGCAATCCGAATGCAAGGAAT
>NZ_JBHIQF010000069.1:0-1476 GCF_042196445.1 Bartonella sp. AP11XZML | reverse complement strand
CATGGGGACAGTAAAGAGAACAGCAAGATAACGTCTCTTAAAAATGGAGACATTAGTAGAACGTCAACGGATGCTGTAGCGGGTAATCAGCTTCATGCTCTAGGTGATAAAGTTGCACAATCTTTAGGTGGAGGAGCTAAGTATGAGAATGGAACTTGGAGTGCGCCTACATTCGCGGTTAAAAAGTTTTCATCTGATGGCAGTGTTACTGCCTCGAGTTATAGCGATGTCGCGTCTGCCTTTGCTGGTGTTGGTGATTCATTCGAGAATGTTAAAGATAAAATCGATCATGTTAAGGATGAAATTACCGAAGAGATTACCAATGAAATTACCACTGCTCAAGCTGACGCCTTGTTATGGGATAAGTCTAAAGGTGCGTTTGTAGCGACGCATGGTGAAGAGAATACAAGCAGCAAGATAACATCGCTTGCCAATGGATCTATAACTAAAGACTCAAGTGATGCTGTAGCGGGTAACCAGCTATATGCATTAGGAAGCGGTGTTGCGAAGTCTTTAGGTGGTAAAGCTAAGTATGAGAATGGAACTTGGAGTGCGCCTACATTCGCGGTTAAAAAGTTTTCATCTGATGGCAGTGTTACTGCCTCGAGTTATAGCGATGTCGCGTCTGCCTTTGCTGGTGTTGGTGATTCATTCGAGAATGTTAAAGATAAAATCGATCATGTTAAGGATGAAATTACCGAAGAGATTACCAATGAAGTTACCACTGCTCAGGCTGATGCCTTGTTGTGGGATAAGTCTAAAGGTGCGTTTGTAGCGACGCATGGTGAAGAGAATACAAGCAGCAAGATAACATCGCTTGCCAATGGATCTATAACTAAAGACTCAAGTGATGCTGTAGCGGGTAACCAGCTATATGCACTAGGGAGCGGTGTTGCGCAGTCCTTAGGTGGTAAAGCTAAGTATGAGAATGGAACTTGGACAGCTCCGACTTACGAGATCTCTCATGTTTCTGCAGATGGTGATGTGGGAAAGACGAGCTTCAATGATGTTGGTAGCGCCTTTGCGGGTCTTGATACGAGCGTCAAGAATGTGAACACTNTGGCACATGGACAGCTCCGACTTACGAGATCTCTAATATTTCTGCAGATGGTGATGTGGGAAAGACGAGCTTCAATGATGTTGGTAGTGCCTTTGCGGGTCTTGATACGAGTGTCAAGAATGTGAACACACATCTGTCTAATGAGGTCAAAAAGTTTGATGAAAAACTAAGTAATATTACTCAAGCGGTTAATGGTGATGCTTTATTATGGAGCGACGCTGCACATGCCTTTGTAGCAACGCATGGGGACAGTAAAGAGAACAACAAGATTACGTCTCTTAAAAATGGAGATATTAGTGGAACTTCAACGGATGCCGTAGCGGGTAACCAGCTTTATGCTCTAGGTGATAAAGTTGCACAATCTTTAGGTGGAGGAGCTAAGTATGAGGATGGCCAATGGAGCAAACCTAAGTTCA
>NZ_JBHIQF010000068.1:0-100222 GCF_042196445.1 Bartonella sp. AP11XZML | reverse complement strand
TCTGGAAAAATAGGAGCAGAAAAATGCGTTAAAGAGAGCTTTAAATACCCTTTGAAAGGTCTTTGAAGATCCTTTGAGAACCCCTTAAAAACTCTTTGAGAAAAAATAAATTGGTACAAAACCTAGTGTCAAAATATACAAAACCTGCTGGCAAGCTACAGGCAAGCTACAACAATAAAAACCGCTGGCAAGCTACACACAATAAAAAAGCAATGGTAGCGGAGGAGGGATTTGAACCCCCGACACAAGGATTATGATTCCTCTGCTCTAACCTACTGAGCTACTCCGCCAAAATAAGCAATCATAATTGTCAATAATTACATCTTTTGCGGATATAAGGGGTAGAATAGTAAGATGTCAAGCGTCGTTTTTAAGCTTTTCTCTTGTCATTCTATTTTATCCTCGATATGTAAAAGTGTAATTTTCATATGATAAAGTAAGGTAAGGCATGAAAATGGTGCCACGTGTAGCGGTTTTAGGATGCGGTCATTGGGGTGAAAATCATATACGGACACTCCACTCTCTCGGGGCTTTAGCAGCAGTTTCTGATATTGATAATGATCGTGCTGCTAGTTTTGCAACACTGTATGGTGTAGAGGTTGTTACACCAGATGATCTTTTTACTCATCGAGATATTGATGCGTTGGTATTAGCGTTGCCGCCACAATTGCATACGCAAAATGTGCTCCGTGCTGTTAAAAATGGTAAAGATGTTTTGGTGGAAAAACCAATAGCCTTGAATGTTTCTGATGCTAAACGCCAAGTTCAGGAGGCTGAGGCCTATGAGCGAGTTTTTATGGTGGGCCATATTTTACGTTTTCATCCGGCTTTTGAAAAAATGTGTGAATTGGTGAAAAACGGAGATGTGGGAGATGTGCGATATATTTATTCTCATAGATTAGGCTTTGGAAAATTTCACACACACAGTGATGCTTTATGGGATCTTGCCCCTCATGATCTCTCAATGATTTTGGCGTTGACAGGATGTGAACCTTCCGAAATTCGCGGTGAGGGGGCTGCTGTCGTTGATCAGATTTCTGATTTTTCTCATATTCATATGATTTTTCCAAATGGTGTGCGTAGTCATCTTTTTACTTCACGCTTGAGTTCTTATCGTGAGAGGCGTTTAATTGTTGTTGGAACAAAGGCTATACTCGTTTTTGATGATATGGAACCGTGGAGTCGTAAATTGGCAATGCACCATTTTGCCGTTTGGAAAGAAAATCAAGAGTGGGCTTTTAGCATGGATGAGCTGAATTACATTGATGTTTGTGAAGATTTGCCGCTTACTTGCGAATTACGGCATTTCCTTCATTGTATTGAAACGCGTCAATCACCTCGTACAAATGGTGATGATGCTATTGCGGTTTTACGGATTTTAACAGCTGCTGATGTCAATTATGATAGATAAAAGAGATAGGTAGCGCTTTTGCATTCTTGTGATGATCAATGGAGTTAATATGCAATTCATCGACCTTGGGGCGCAGCGTGCGCGTATTGAAGATAAAATTAATTCTGCAATTGCGCATGTAGTCGCTAGTGGTAAGTATATTTTGGGGCCAAAAGTAACAGAATTTGAAGAGAAATTGGCAGAATATCTTGGCGTTAAACATGTGATTGCATGTGCTAATGGAACAGATGCTTTGAAGATGCCTCTTATGGCTAAAAATATTGGTCCAGGGGATGCTGTTTTTTGTCCTAGTTTTACGTTTTCTGCAACGGCTGAAGTGGTTGCTTTGGTGGGGGCTAAACCTGTTTTTGTTGATGTTTTACCTGATACATTCAATATTGATGTTGAAAAACTTTCTCACGCTATCGAAATGGTAAAAAAAGAGGGACGTCTAAAGCCAAAAGCTATTATTGCCGTTGATTTATTTGGACTTTCTGCTGACTATGTGCAAATTGCTCAAGTGGCTGCAAAGGAAAATCTTTTTGTAATTGAAGATGCTGCTCAATCTATGGGGGGGAGAAGCGGTAATACTATGTGTGGTGCTTTTGGTGATGTGGCTGCTACAAGTTTTTATCCTGCAAAACCATTAGGATGTTATGGTGATGGAGGCGCTATGATGACCAATGATGATCATTTTGCAGAACTTTTACGCTCTATTTTGTTTCATGGTAAAGGTGAAACGCAATATGACAATGTACGTATTGGTATGAATTCGCGCCTAGATAGCATTCAGGCTGCAATTTTACTAGAAAAGTTTGCGATTTTTGAAGATGAAATGGAAAAGCGTGTGGAAATTGCTCAACGCTATTCCAATGGCTTAAGAGATATTGTTACAGTTCCAGAAATAGGAGAAAATATTCGTTCTGCTTATGCACAATATACGATTAAGGTAAAAGAACGGGATAAATTAAAAGATTTTTTACAAAAAAATTCTATTCCTACAATGATTTATTATAAAACTCCTTTACATCAACAGCCAGCTTATAAACACTTCCCTTATGTAAAAGATTCCCTTTCTGTTTCAGAGTCTTTAGGAGAGTGTGTTTTAAGTTTACCAATGCATCCTTACTTGACACAAACGGATCAGGATATGATTATCAAAAAAATAAGAGATTTTTATCACTCTTGAGAGCGTGTTTTTATCCTTAAAATTATGGTCAAAGCTCTATTGGTGATCCATCTTAGAAGGTATTTTTTGTTAGAGTGTGTGGCCAATATTTTGGTATTATTTCCTTTCTAGGACCTATGAAATGTTGTCCTTTAGAGCGGTGATATGATTAGAAAGTGAAGCTTCTAGACAAGAAGATATTTTTTAACAGAACGGTATGGGCTAAGAAACTTTGTCCTTAGCTTAGCAAAAAAGTCACGTTTAGTAAAAAGGATTTGGGTTATGAAAGTTACAATGAACCTTTGTTGATTTTACTCTTCATTTAAGGTGTTTTAAAAGATAACTTATTTAACAGGGCTTTTGGAGAGAAAAGTTATTTTTTGGCGAATACGTGATGCTAGGTCATTTTTGCTTTTGGATTTTTGAATCAATGTGTTGATGGGTGATGTATTCCCCTCTTGTAGCGCTATTTGAGCTGCCAATGTTGCTGCAAGTTCTTTTGTTTCTTCTCGGAGTTCTTCTAGCAATTGGTGGTTGGCGGTCGTGTCCAGCTCATGAGTTTGGATTTTTTGTAAGCGTTGCTGATAGTGTGCGACTTTTTCACGCATCATTTGTCTTTCCTTTGGAAGTGTGTAGTGTGGCGATATTTTGTTTGATTGCTATCGCTTCTTTGGTGAGAGTATCTTTTGTGGGGAGGCATAGCCGATAAAATTGTTCTGTTACTTGGCTCAATTGTATTTTTTGTTGGACATATTTTTTTTGCAAAAATTCGTACTTTTGTTGGTTGTTTGCTAATTCTACAGCATGTTGTGCACGAAGAAAATCGTGATTTGCTTCTATTTCCGCGAGTGATAATGGCATTTTCGCACAAACATCTTTATACGCAAAATGAACGGCTTTACGCCAAATAAAAGGAGATAAAAGCACCAGTAACCAGGAAGTAAAAGCAACTCCAAGTATAAAAAAAAGAAATGATTGAATAAGCATAATACCCCTTTTCAAATAAGAAACCGTTTAAAATGGATTCCATGTCGGTCTATGTGTTAATTTTAAATATCCTATATTGATACCAAGGCGTGCGCCGACTCCTGTACGTATTGGGATTAACAAGGTATTATGGTATTTTAGGACATGAAAACCAACACCTGCAATTAAATAGGCCGAACCTGAAATACCACCATAGCGTCTCCATAAATTATTTATGCCATTAAGATTGTAAACTAAGATCATTAAACGGGAGCCTTGGCCGCCAAAATCCCATCCTACTGAGGGACCTTGCCAAAAAACTTTATGTTGACCATAGCTTTTGGTAAAAACCATTCCTTCGCCATAGGTTAATCCAGCAAAAAAGGCACCAGAAGCTTCTTCTCCTAAAATATAGGCATTGGGATAACCGTATTTTGAAAAAATATTTTGAATTGCAACAGCCAGACCACTGGCTGTTTTTCCAAAAAAAATATGACCAGAATCAATAATTTCTTGGAGTGAATAATGAGGTTCGTTTTGCTCTATTGGTTTTAGTCGAGCTTGTGTAGTGTTTATGGTGATGAATAAAAGGAAGATTAAAGATATAATATTTTTGTACCAGTATTTGAGCAGAGAGAGAGCCATGGAGTTTTCTCCTTTTATTAGTGATAAACAAAAAGATAATATTAGAATTTTCATTCTATTCAAATAAAAAATAAGATATAAGGTTATTTAAATTCTTGAATTTATTTCTGAATTTTTTAGCATGATTGTTAATGTTTCCTATTATGCATCAGATGTTAAGAGTTTTTCTTTAAAATAAAGTTTGTTTTTTTGAATCTAGGAGTTTTCAATCATTATGACGTTAGATATTTCTTTGAAGCCTATGGATCTTGCTGCTTTGCTTTGTAGTCGTATTTGCCATGATTTGATTTCACCTGTGGGGGCTATTCAAAATGCAATGGAGCTTTATGATGAAGGAGGAGCTGAAGAAGATGCTTTACAATTGGTGCGTTTATCCGTTGCGAGTGCTGCTGTACGTCTACAATTTGCGCGATTGGCTTTTGGTTTTGCTGGTGCAAGTGGAGGACAAATAGATACACGGACTGCAGAGCAGGTTGCTCAACAATATATGAAAGAAGAAAAAGCAACTTTAAAATGGCAAGCTTCTTCTTTATTGTTAGAAAAAGATGAAGTTAAACTTTTGCTTAATTTATTATTGATTGCAAACGCAACAGTTTCTCGTGGTGGTGAAATTGTTGTTATGATTTTGCAAGAAGAAAATAAACGTTCTTTTCGATTTGAGGTTTTCGGTAGAACTCTCCGTATACCCCCTCATTTTCTTGCGTTATTTCGTGGAGAAGTTCAAGAAGAGCTTATTGATGCACATGTCATCCAATTTTATTACACAATGTTACTTGCTCAGATGACAGAGATGAAAATAAATATTGATGAAAGTGATGGTTGTATTGTTTTAGAAAGTGTAAAAAAGCTTTGAATAAGAGAGAAGCGCTTAAGCTGTGTTGGGAAAAGTGGCTTCGATTGAACTTATGAGCGATAAGGTTATATGTGTAAATTGGGTGTGGTTACTTCTTAAGCTTTAAGCGCTTTCTATATGAGATTTTTAGTGTGCGAGTTCTCTACTTTTAACAGAGAAAAGATCTCTGGAAAAAATCTCGGCCCGCTACACTCCGAGATTTTACAATGTGCATGTTCACTGCTTAAGCGGTTTTTCGTACGTTCTCTTCAACTGGATCACGTAATACATAACCACGTCCCCAAACTGTATCAATGTAATTTACACTGGAAGAGACTGCTTCCAATTTTTTCCGCAATTTACAAATAAAAACATCGATAATCTTTAGTTCTGGTTCATCCATTCCACCATAGAGATGATTGAGAAACATTTCCTTGGTAAGGGTGGTACCTTTGCGTAAAGAGAGAAGCTCTAACATTTGGTATTCTTTACCGGTTAAGTGAACAGGGCGCCCTGCAACTTCGACAGTTTTTGTGTCAAGGTTAACGGTGAGATCTCCGGTAACAATAACCGATTGTGCATGTCCTTTTGAACGACGAACAACTGCATGGATACGTGCAATGAGCTCATCCTTATGAAAAGGCTTCGTCATATAGTCGTCTGCTCCAAAGCCAAAACCACGAACCTTATCTTCAATGGCATTCATACCAGAAAGGATTAGGACAGGAGTTTTTATTTTTGCCAACCTTAGAGTCCGCAAGACATCATACCCTGACATGTCAGGCAAATTCAGATCAAGCAAAATGATATCATAATCATAGAGTTTTCCTAAATCGATACCTTCTTCACCCAGATCAGTGATATAAACATTAAAGTTAGCCGACTTTAACATCAACTCAATGCTTTGAGTAACTGCTCTATCATCTTCAATTAATAATACGCGCATTTTAGATCCCTCACTTTGCTCCTTCACGAATCATAAGGAGCATTTCTATTTTATATCAGTTAGCAAAACCACTGTTATAAAAACAATTCATTAAATCAAACACTTATAACAAAGCGTTTATGAACATTTCAGTAGTACGCGTAACAATCACTACTAAATTCCCCACTATCCATGATAGTGGTTAACAAAATATTTTTATTTTTGAAAGAGGCTACAAAATTATTTTAGAAAAATCCTATATTTTTTAACATAATAAAAAAGGAGGGCTTTTTCTATAAACTTTAACTTAAAAAAATTTGTAAAAGAGCTTTATAAATTACTTCTTTACAATTTCAGTGTTTATTTACTGAGCTTTAAACCTCTTCAGTTTATAATGGGGGAAAAGTTAAAGAAATAGTTATTGCTCTTTAAAGCAGATTGTATTTTCAGATGCTTTAATGCAAGGCAAAAATTATTATAATTTCAAGTTAATAGACTGTTTTTGTCGGATAGATATATAACTAAAAGATATTTATTGGGTGTGAATGCGAGTTTTGAGTTGGCGCAATCAAGGAGTAGTGAGTATGAAGTCACGAGAAAATATGGTGCGATTGAGGATGTTTCAAGTGCGTGGAAAGCGCCGTGAAATTGCACAGCTTGAGATGATGATCGCAGAATTTGAACGAATGGTGTTAGAGTTGGAAGCACAGATTACTCATGAAGAACGTAAATCTGGAAACAATGATGTTCACCATTTTGCTTATTCTGCTTTTGCGCGTGCAGCGCGGCAAAGACGTGATAATCTGATCAATTCAATTCGTGATTTAGAACTTCAAAAAACAAATGCTGAAATTGCTCTCCATGAAGCTAATACAGAGCTGCAACGTGCACAGCTTTTGGAAGCACGAGAAAAGAAGATTGCTGCGGATGATAAGGATATTTTGATTCAATCTAATTCAATGGTTGGCTAATTTAATGGCTGGATGATAAAAGCAATTATTGAAAAATCCATTCTTTCAAGTTTATCTTTTGGATATAGTATAAAACAGCCAAACTTTTATCAAGTTTGGCTGTTTTATAGATTGCTTTATGTTATTAATCAATGGCAACTTAATGCCTGTAGTGTTGAATCTTGGTCGTTCGTAATCCCGCTAAACCGTGTTCATCGATTAAACTTTGCCATGAAAGAAATTCTTCCACGGTCAAAGTATAACGGTGGCACGCTTCGTCAAGACTTAACAATCCACCTCTGACAGCCGCAACAACTTCAGCTTTGCGACGAATCACCCAGCGCCGTGTTGTTTGCGGCGGTAGGTCGGCAATTGTAAGCGGACTTCCATCTGGCCCAATAACATATTTCATTTGTGTTTTTATCAAGTTGCTCATTCGTATCCTCTACCTTTAGTCAAGGACTTGATTCGTTTATAGAGCATGAAATTTAAAAAAGAGCTAAAAGCGCTGAAAGAAAAAATTAATAAAGTGATTGGGTATGTAAAAAGAAGCTCAAGTTGAAGTGTGTAGAAGAGATTCTTGCAATATTTTACCGGATTTTTCAAAAGAGAAAAAAGGTTTTCTCCTAAACGATTACCATTATGCCTTATTTCTATCATTCTTTTTTTGTTTGCAGCAGCTTTTAAGAAAGTAATGCCTATGGTTGTGGAAAGGATAAAAAAATAATATAAAGACAATCAATCGTGTAAAAGTGCTAAAGAGCGTGCATCAGAATGTCAACATATGGCTAGCCATTAAACAGAGCATTAAATAGAGAATGAATACATGTTTTTAAACAGTCTTGATTTACCAGGACAACCTGAGGATTCTCGCATTGTTGTTGCAATGTCGGGGGGGGTTGATTCATCGGTTGTTGCAGGTCTTTTGAAAAAGGAAGGGTATAATGTTATTGGCATTACGTTGCAGCTTTATGATCATGGGGAAGCAACGCATCGGGTGGGGGCGTGTTGCGCAGGACAAGATATTGAGGATGCACGCCGCGTTGCAGAAACACTAGGAATACCGCATTATGTTCTTGATTATGAAAAGCGCTTTCGCGAAGCTGTTATTGATCCTTTTGCAGAAAGTTATGCTCATGGAGAGACCCCAGTACCATGTATTGCATGTAATCAAACGGTTAAGTTTGCTGATTTATTAACAACGGCACGCGAATTGGGAGCAGATGCTTTGGCTACGGGACATTATATTCGTTCGCGTTCCCACGGAGCGCATCGAGCACTCTTTCGTCCTCTCGATAATGATCGTGATCAGAGTTATTTTCTCTTTGCAACGACACAAGAACAGATTGATTATTTGCGTTTTCCACTTGGTGACCTTCCAAAAGCCCGCGTTCGTGAAATGGCAGCAGAAATGGGCTTTGTGGTTGCCAATAAGCATGATAGTCAGGATATTTGCTTTGTTCCACAAGGAAAATATTCAGATGTTATCGCAAAACTGCGTCCAGAAGCAGCTAATCCTGGCGTTATTGTCCATATTGATGGAAAGATTTTAGGTAAACATTCGGGAATTGTTAATTATACGGTTGGTCAACGTCGTGGTATTGGGGTGTCAACGGGTGAAGCGCTTTATGTGGTTTATCTCGATGTGGAAAATGCACGTGTTATTGTTGGACCGCGTGAAATGTTAGAAACGCATAAGCTTTTTTTACGTGATGTGAATTGGCTTGGTGATGAGTCGTTAGATAAATTTCCTTCTCAAGGTATTGAGGTGGCTGTAAAGGTGCGTTCAACGCGTCCTCCTCACCTTGCGCGTTTACATTATAAAGAAGGTATTTTTTCCGTTGATTTATTGGAATGTGAAAATGGTGTGGCACCAGGGCAAGCTTGCGTTCTTTATGATGGAAATGGTCATGAGGCGCGTATTCTTGGGGGAGGATTTGTAACACATTCAGAACGTGCAGCCGATACTGAAATGATGTTGAAGCGCGTTTTATGCAATCTCGAAACAAAAGATTCTGTTTCCTCAGAACTAAAAACAACAGCTTTATAAAGCATAGTAAATTGATTTAATGATATCTTTTAACCTTAAACTTGAATGAGAGACTTCCGGAAGATTTTCTCATTGAAAATTTGTTTTATGATTGAATCCATCAACATTATATCTTCTGCACGTCATAAGTGGGGTTAGGGTGTGGAAAGTGATGAAAAAAATGTAAAAATGTTTTTTATCAATGCTTTCAAAGGCTAGGGAACGGCAATATTATTGGAGACTGGTAGATAACACACAACATTAGGTATGTTCTATAATTTGAAGTGTTATCATCTTTAGTGGTCAAAGTTGGCAAAATGAGCAAGTGCAATACCTGAGGCTGTGGCAACATTAAGGCTGTCAAAACCGTCAGTCATGGGAATACGTAAGGTGTTTGATTGTTGTAGTATATGGGGTGGTAAGCCATCACCTTCTGTTCCAAAAATAAGTGCCATTCTTTTGGTTTTGTTGGCTTGTTTGAGAGTGTGTGAGGCAGAAGGGGAGAGTGCATAAAGATGAAAGTTTTCATCGTTTAGAGCAGCTATAATGTCATCTATATCAGCGTTTTGCGTATAGGGTACTTTTAAAGCAGCGCCGGCAGACACTCTTATTGATTTGCGATACAGTGGATCGCATGAGGTTTTGTCGACAATAATGCCATTACTGGCAAAGGCTGCTGCATTACGAAAAATTGATCCCATATTATCGTGATTCGAGATACCACATAAAACAAGAATCAAAGCTTTTTCTGGAAGATGTTGTAAAAAACTTTGTAAAGATGGCAGTATTTTGCGTTTACCAATACCCAGAACACCACGATGAACATGGAAGCCGGTGATATTATCCATAACTTTTTGTGGAACGCAATAAATGGGACATAGGGGCTGTGTTTTTTCTAAAAGCGGTAGAAGTCCAGAGAGACGGTTTGCTACGATGAGCAGTGAGATGGCAGAAAACTCTTTTGAGTGTAGTAATGCGGACAATGTTACTTTGCCTTCAGCAATAAATTGATGTTGCCGTCCAACAAGATCTTTTTCACGGATATTATGATAGGCTTTTAGGCGTGGATCATCTGTTTCATTGATTGTTATGATATTCAAATGCATGCGAGATTTTTAGTGCTTTTTTCTTATGATTTCCAGATGTTAGAATTTGTTTTATTTAAAAAGAAGAGACAAAAAAATATTTTTTAAAACTTATGGTAGAATTTATGTTGACAACATGCAACCATAGGTATAATGTAAAAATACTGATACGGAATCATATATTTTTCTTGTATCGGGTGCAGTGTCTTGGGTCCCCGCTATTTCCCAAGCTCTGTATGCCCTTAATTTCTAAGGGAAAAGAATCTGGGTCCCCAATGCCCAGATTCTTTTTTTTGAGGGTAATCATTGTTCTTCTTTTTATATCTAAATTTTTTAATAAATCATATTTTAAAGTCCAGTTGACCTGTAAGGTTACAGTAGAGTGCTAAGATATTTTTTCTAAGGTGCAAAGATGACTTATAGATGGGTTATAATGCACATCATAAGATTAAAAAATAATGCATGATCATGATAGATTTGAGCAAAAACAAGTTTTTCGTTTATGAGAAGTGAGATGGCTTTAAGTTATTCAGAAAACGATTAATAATGAAGGTTATGTGTTTGATTGCTCTTGGGAAAACTCTTCTTTCTATTATTTTCTCTCTTCTTTATTTATTGGTGCTGTTCGTGTAACTGAGCAGTTTTTACGATAATAATGGTGAGCTGAGGCGTTTATTGTATGATGAAGCTTCTGTAATATTGAGGAAAGATCGTCGTTATGCCAAAAGTATAATGATATGGTTGAAAATATTAATTCCCTATTTCGTGAAGAAAAGGATGAGGTTCATGGATGTAAAAATCAATATACAAAGCTTAACTTTATACTCTATTTTTATTGCGTGTATTGTTTTTGCTTTGAAATATTGGGCATATCACATCACAGGTTCGGTTGCACTTTATTCTGATGCATTGGAATCAATCGTTAATATTCTTGCGTCATTAGCAGCATGGTGGGCTGTTAAAGTGAGTATGAAGCCAGCAGATCATGATCATCCCTTTGGGCATCATAAAGCGGAATATTTTTCCGCAATTCTTGAAGGGGTACTCATTATTATTGCGGCAATTGTTATTTTAAGAGAAGCATGGATAGCTCTTTCTACCGTTAAATTGTTGCAGAAGCCTGGAATATGGCTTGCTATTCATCTTATTGCAACTGTCATAAACTGTATGTGGGGAATGGTTCTTATTGGGCAGGGAAAACTCCATCGCTCACCGGCTCTTAAAGCTGATGGAGTACATTTTATAACTGATGTTTTTACGTCGCTTGCAATTTTAATTGGTTTGATTGCTGGTTTTGTCGGAGGATGGGGAGCTTTAGATCCAATTTTAGCGATAATCGTTGCCATTAATATTCTCTTACAGGGCTGGAAGGTGATTAGAAATGCTGTTCAGGGATTAATGGATGTTGGCGTTGAATTGAATGAAAGCATGCGGATTCGTGAGCTGATTTCTGCAAATGCATCGGGTGCGCTTGAGGTCCATGATTTGCGGACGCGTGTTGCTGGGAGGGTTACTTTTATAGAGTTTCATTTGGTTGTGCCTGCTATAATGCAGGTAGGAGAAGCACATAAAATTTGTGATAAAATCGAAGCTGTTCTTCAAAAAGAATTTGATAATGTGCGTATTTCTATTCATGTCGAGCCTGAAGATGAGGCAAAATTGCCTCCTGGTACAACGGTGATCCCTTTTATATAAAAAGATTTTTTCAAATTGTCTGTTATGTTATAAGGGCTGTTTTTTTATGATGGAGCGATTCATACCTCTCGAAAATACGATGATGCTCTTTTGTTGATTTTATTTTTGCATCAATCAAGTATACAAGGTTAAATAGAGTATTTAAGGCAAGATTTATTCTATTTTGTTAAAACACTGTCATTTAAGGTGTGGTGAGATAAGGCATATAAAATTTGATCTATTAAGTGTTTTTAGAGTATGGAGTAAATATTCAAAATACGACTTACCGCTGTATTCTTTTGTAAGTGAATCTCATGAAATGGTTAGCAGCTTAAATCCACTTAAGAGAACGGATTGTTTACAGACTTTCAGGAGTAGATGTTTCGTCTCTTAGGGCGAAGAGGAGTGAAGCCTTCGTAATAAGTTTAATGAGATTTAATTATAAATTTTATATAAAAGTTATGAATAGGGTTTTAAAGTTTGTGATCATAGATTAATCATCATTATTGTTGCTAATAAATGTATTGTTTTATCGATACAATGGATTCTGTTTAGAGTGTTCTTTATTGCATGAAGGATGGGGACTCATTAAAGAATGAAAAAAAATAATGCTCATGTCTCTACTCTTTGAAGGATATTATTGTCGTTGCTGTAGAAAATCGCAAAGCTGAACTAAAGAATGATGCTAAAGATAGAAACTGGTTTTAATTGATGCTTTCATATTTTCATTCCAATCTGGCATCAAAATTTTACAAGGACTCGTACAGTATTGGTGCATCCTAATCATAAATATGCTTCTACATTAGAGCTATTTTAATTGATAGACAATAACAAAAAGCAAAGACTTTATAAGGAAAACAATGCTATAAAGTCAAAAATTTATATGCAATAAATTAGAGAGGTAGATTGAATTTTTATAAAATACTTTATGAAACAACACCAAACATATCTGGCTTTACTTTTACTTATTTTTACAAACGTTCGTTTGTGTTTTTTGCGTTATATTCGTAAAGATCAGATTAGCGGTAATCTAAAGATAACTCTTGGTTGAGAATATGAAAGGAAAGCGTGATACTATAATAGAGTCTTTTCTGTCTTTAATCTTTCAACCAGTAAAAGTGATTACAAATCCGTGATTTCTCCAAAAATGATTTTGTCAGACCTATAAACAAAGTTAGATCAAAACGACTTTTTTCTCTTAAAACTGTAAACAAATATATTATATCCGTATAGCTTGAACGAAGTTAGATGTTTACCTGAATAACGACAGTATATATTTTAAGAATAGAGAAGATATTTCATATCGCTATGATGTTATTCAAGAGCTCTTAAAACAATGATTCCTGGTGTTTTTTCAACATAATTCATAAAAGGAGAATCAACGACTTTTTCGTTTTCTTTTCGTGAAGAAGCATTTCTTAACATTGGCCCTTTATCTGTCATGATAAAGAAGCCCACATGTGTTACATCCAATCCAGCAAGTTTCGTATAAATACCAATGAAATCACCAGACTGTAAACGACCTATCACCTCCTCATTAATAAAGTTACTTGGAATATACGTTATCGTGCGTTTCACAACTGGCAACCCAGGTAGATAGCTTTCACCATCAGCTTTTTTGTTGAGATATTTTTCTATTTTTACCGCATGGGGACTTATTTCAGCGGTAATATCAGTGGCGAGTTTATATTCTCTATAAGCCCAATCCGTAAAAAAATGTTTCCGATTTAAAAAATCAACATTACCGTTAATATAACGCGTTTTTATGACGTTATTTATGAATTCTGTTTGGGATGTTGATTTGCGCAATGCTTCAACATAATCCAGATAAGTGAAGCAATCTAAGCCTCTAAAGTCAATAATCAGTTTTTCTGGTGTATTTTCTGAGCCATGTAACATATTTGCTTGGTAAGGTGTCCCTAAAAAAGCTTCAGAAAGAAAGTCAATTAGTGCCCCTTTTTCCTGATAATTTGTTTCTGAACGTTTTTTGAGAAGAGTATTTAATTTATTTAGAGTATAGGGATCTAGGTTTACGTTGGTTGTTTGTTGTGTTTTTATTTTATTTTCTAAAATACTCTCTTGTGAATCAGAATCCTGAACATCACATCCTGTTACCAACATTAATATGAGAATTAATAGGGATATTTTTCGCATTTTATACACCATTTTTGAATTAAAAATTCATGACGAACTATTTCTAAAAGTGCTATTTTTTTAAATGCTTATCATGATCATCGTTAGATTTAATGGTAGCATACAATCATTAAGAGTATATATGAATATAAAGATAAAATAAGGTTCCACAAATTGCAAGCGATATGAATATTTTCTAAGATTATAGAATTAAAGAACTTTCTCTATAATATACTTATTTTTTAATCAAAATTATTGTCAAATAAATACTTTTAAAAATATGATGAGCTTTTTACGTTGTTAAGCTATTCTGGTGATGCTGCTTTAACCTTATAGCATATTCTGAGGGTAAGAAAATTTTTTAAGAGCTTATCTTTTAAAAGGTTTCAATTACTATAGTATATCTAACGTATCTGATGGAATTGAGATTCCTGAAAACGGTGGGATGAGAGGGGGAAACGATGTCTGATAAAATTCATCATAATGTCTCTAAAACTATTGGAAATACTTTGTGTTTCATGAAATTTTGTTCATGAGTTTGTCGCACAAATATTTTGTTCGTATAATGCAAAAAAATTTTTATTCTTTGATAATGAGATAGCAATTAAATATATACCAATTAAAACGTAATTTTATAGTTTTATCTTGACTCTTACTTAAATTTTTACTTTGTTATTATTTTGTATGTGAAAAGTATACGGTATAGAATACTTTTAAAAGGAAAAGGGAGTTAAAAGAGAGCGGGGGAGTCATTGTATGCGTAAAATAGTGTGTATGTTATGCCAGACCAAATGCTCAATCCGAAATTTGTTCAGCGTGGGCTCGTTTTAGTGTTCATCACTTTATTGTTAGATATTCTTTGTATTGCGATCATTTGTCCTGTTTTGCCTGAATATTTTTCTCAATTAACTGGAAAAGAGGTCAGTACATCTTTTGTAGAAAGAGGAAAATTACTTGCAGCTTATTCAGTGATGCAGTTTTTGTTTGCTCCTGTTATTGGCAATCTCTCAGATCGTTATGGTCGTCGTCCTATTTTGCTTCTCTCTATTATCTGCTTTGCTCTTGATAATCTCATATGTGCTATAGCATGGAGCTATTCTATGTTATTTATCGGACGTCTTTTGTCAGGGATAAGTGGCGCTAGTTTTGCAACTTGTACAGCTTATCTTGCGGATATATCCGATGATAAAACCCGTACACGCAATTTTGGTTTGTTAGGCATTGCATCCGCATTGGGGTTTATTTTAGGATCGTTTATAGGTGGTTTTTTAGGTCAGTTTGGTCCGCGTATTCCGTTTTATTTTGCTGTTGGTTTTTCTCTCATTAATTTTATTTTTTCTTGGGTTATGCTTCCAGAAACCCTTTCTTTATGGAATAGGCGCTTTTTTGATATTAAGCGGGCAAATCCCTTAGGTGCTTTTTGGCATCTGAAACAATACCCGATGGTTCTTTGGGTGTTATTGGTCTTTTTTCTTTATTGGTTTGCGGAATCTGTATGGTTAAGCATTTGGGCTTTCATTGCAAAAGAACGCTATGATTGGAGTTCTTTTTCTATTGGACTCTCCTATAGTGTTTTTGGGGTAGGCCAATTTATTGTAGTCGCTCTCATTTTGCCTTATTTTTCTAAACGATGGAGTGATTGGCATATTGTTATAGTGGGGCTTTTGTTTGCCTCCGTTGCTATGCTGGGTTATACATTCGCGACGCAGGGGTGGATGGTTTATATGGTTTGTGCGTGTACAATGCTTGAATATCTTGTTCATGCACCTATACGTGCGATTGCTTCAGCGCAGGTACCTACAAATGTACAAGGAGAACTGCAAGGAGCGATGACATCTGTTATTTCGTTGAGTTTAACATTTGGTTCTGTTTTTTATGTGTTTCTTTTTGAATGTTTTACAGATAAAAATGCACTGTTTTATTTTTCTGGTGCTCCTTTTGTTGGAGGCTTTTTTCTTCTTGTCGTTGCGACAGTTATTTTTGCCTTGCGGGTACGTTAATTTGTTGAGAGGGGCTGGTACGTACTATTTTGCTAAAGAATGCACAAGATAAACAAAATGTATCATTTTATAGGCAGAAAGTTTTTGTGATATTTGTTTCACAAAGTGTTGTATAAAATATCGATATATCCTTCTCATTTAGTAAAAATAATTTTTTTATTTTGTGATATTGTTTGTAGAGGGGGAGTCCGTATTTTTTCTATTGCTTGCAAATTAATATCCAGTGCTAATGCAGCAGCATATTGAAAACAAAGATTAAAACGTATCTGAGTTAGATGTATCAGTATTGTATGAACAATTCCAAATTTTATATGGCAAATTGGAAGTAAAATATTGCTTATATTTGTTGGCATCACTTCTGGAATCGAAAGAAAACCTCATTTTGGAAGAATATAAAGTTGTAAAATTGAAAAGATGTTTTCTGTTTTGCGATTACTTTTTTATTCGACTTTACAGTTTTCAAAACCATCTACGGCAATATCTTTTAAAAAGTAGAGATTTGTTGCATTGTCTCACACTTTAATTTTTTTTTATTCTTTAGGAGGAGTTATGCTTCTCATGCACAATAGAATGCTTAAAATTGTATTGTGAATCAAATGCTTATTTGAAGTTTAGACACTTTACTCTTTTTAAAAATAGTTTTTATCGATACACTTACCTTGCTTGGGGGGAGAAGCCAATGATTTTGATGGATACGACCTTAAGAGAAGAGGAGGGAGAAAAATTTAAGTTATTCAGTGCGCTCTTTTTAGTTTTAGAATGATCAATAAGAATATTTATTCAATAAGTTGTAGGTATAAAAATAATATAATTGTGCGTAGGAAGATGATATAATTTAAAGGAGAGAAGTTAAAAGGTGAGGCTTTTTATTTTAAGATATTTTTTTATAATTCATAATGAGATCACTAAAATGCTGAAAGAGGTAGTGGCTATCTTGTGGTCCAGGAGAAGCTTCGGGGTGATATTGAACAGAAAAAACAGGTTTTCCAATGATTCGAATACCACAGTTTGAACCATCAAAGAGAGAAATATGTGTTTCTTGAACATGTTGTGGTAAAGAGGAAGAATCTACGGCAAAACCGTGATTCATCGATACAATCTCAACTTTTCCAGTGTTAAGGTCTTTAACTGGGTGGTTGGCACCATGATGTCCTTGGTGCATTTTCACGGTCTTTGCACCAACCGTAAGAGCGAGAAGTTGATGACCAAGACATATTCCAAAAATTGGTAAATTATGATCAATTAATGTTTTGATTGTTGGAATGGCATATTGAGCCGTAGCTGCGGGGTCTCCTGGTCCATTAGAAAGAAAAACGCCATCAGGGTTCATTGCCAGAATTTCTTTTGCAGTTGTGTGAGCAGGCACAACAGTAATGCGTGCTTTTTGTGTTGCCATAAGGCGAAGAATATTACGTTTAATACCGTAGTCAATTGCAATGATATGAAGATTGTGCACATTGTTTGTACCGTATCCTTTATTCCAACTCCATGGTTTTTCATTCCATTGCATTGATGATTGAGATGTCACGTCTTTCGTAAGGTCAAGATTGACGAGACCTTGCCATTTTTGCGCACGTTTCTTTAAAGAAGGAATATCAAAGTTTCCATTAGCATCGTGTGCAATGACAGCATTTTGTGCACCTTTTTCACGAATAAGAATTGTGAGTGCACGTGTATCAATACCACAAAGTGCAATAATTTTACGCGTTTTAAGCCATTGATGAAGATTTTCATTGGATCGATAATTTGAGGGATGTGTAATGTCTGCTTTGAAAATAGCGCCAACAGCACCATGACAATTGAGAGGAGAGAGATCTTCAATATCTTCGCTATTTGCCCCTACATTTCCTATATGAGGAAAAGTAAAATTAACGATTTGTTGTGTGTATGACGGGTCTGTGAGGATTTCTTCATAGCCTGTGATGGCGGTGTTAAAACACACTTCAGCTTCAGCTATACCTGTAGCACCTGCTCCTTTGCCTTCAATAACGGTTCCATCTGCTAAGACTAAGAGGGCTGTCGGTTTTTTGATACTCCAAGGGTGGCTGGGTGAAGTCGCTTGTATCATAGTATGTATCCACAATTTATTCTCTGAAAGGTATAATGATCAACTTTACACAAAAATCATACCTTTAGCGGATGCTGTGTATATTATTCTGGTAACGTTTCGCTTGAAATAGGCAGTATAAGTACATTCCATGAAGAGGTAAAGTCTTGTTTTAGCTTTTCGAAGATCGAGTCCTTAATTATTTTTTTATTCTCCATTGCAAGATGGATAAAGATTGGTTAAAAGGCATCTTCTTCTTGAACAAAAATTGGATAAATTTATGTTGCGTAACCAGATTGATGGGGCTCTTAGGGCTGCTTTGAAAGCGCAAGATAGTGCGCGTCTTGCTACACTTCGTTTAATGAATGCTGCAGTTAGGGATCGTGATATTCTTTATTATGATGAAGGGAAGCTAGAAGTGGATGATCAGCAGATACAGTCTGTTTTCACTAAAATGCTTAAACAGCGTGAAGAATTGATGCGAGCCTATAAAGAGTCTGGTTGCTTGGAATTGGCAGAGAGAGGACAAGCAGAAATAGAAGTTATTCGTGAATTTCTTCCCTATCAGCTTAAGGAGATGGAAGTAGAACAGGTTCTTTGTGAAGCTTTGGCACAAACAAAGGCAGAAAAATTACGCGATATCGGTAAGGTGATGGCATGGCTTAAGGAACGGTATGCGGGGCAAATGAATTTTTCTAAAGTGTGCAATAGTCTTCGTCAAAAATTGCAATAGATCTTGTTAATTCAAGGGGATTGGAAAATATTTTTTATTGTGCGTCGCCTTTGTAAGTCAGTAGGATGTTGATAAATGTCATTTATCTTGTACATACATACTATTATCAAAAAAATAACTTTTTGATATCAACTAAACTTTTTGGGCTCTCATAGAGCAATGAAATATCTTTTATGTATTATATTTTTCTGTTCTTCAAAGCTGTTAGACCATTAAAAAACAAAAAGATTATAGAGTTTTTACTTTTTTAAAAAGATCTATTGTCAGCACTGTTAAAAATTTTAAAACAGAATGATTAAGCTAATTGATACAGATTTCCAATTTTGGGGAGTGTATTATTGTCTTTTTTGCTGTTTCAAAGCATTTGTTTGATAAAGAGTTACCGTATTTTAGAGTAGTGATTATTCAGCAAAAAATTTAAACGTAGATGGTTTTATCAATATGGTGTGTATCTTTTTAATTCAAGTGCTGGTTTTAATGATAAGAAAATCAGAACTTTAAAACGTTTTTTCTAGGAGAGACATTTTTAAGCTGAGTTTATGAAATAAAAGGATATTTTGAAAAGAAATCTTTGTTTTTAATGTGTTCTTGAGATAATTTTGAAATTCTTTTCTCTGATTAAATCCCTTATAAGCTATATGAAATCTATAAGTTATGCAGAATAAAATGAGTAACCTCTATTTGTGGGGATACAGTGGTGAATCTGTTAAAAATAGTTCAGTTAGCAACAATGGCTTACCCGTTAACCGCAAACGGGAACGGCGTGCCCATAGCGCACCTTGTTGACCAATATGAATGTAATCGCGGGTTAATTTGTCATTGTTAAATAAATAATGTCCTAGAGGTACAGTTCCCAAATGCATCAAGGCTTGATTGTGTAGGAGGGTTTCTTGTGGAATTACAGTGCGTCCAAGGAGCCAAGGTTTATTATCTCCCATTAATATGACTTCGCGTAGCCAATAACGCGCATTTTCGGGGAGATGCTCTGCTTCTTCTGTTAATTTATCTCGCGTAATAAAACATTCGCGTTGTGGTTGAACTTGGAGGCAGGTACAATATTTCTTTAATCGAAGCGTCATTGAGCCCGATTCCATGAGCCAATCGCGAATATTTTCTGGTATTGGAGGATTTTGATCAGAGAACCACTTTAGAGGTGGTAAGATGGAATCTTCAAGATCAGACATCGTTTTACTCCACAGCTAAAGTCTTATTCCATATGTTATGTTGGGTTAAATAGATAGCTCTATTGTAATACAAGGAGTATAAAAGCAGCAAGATTTTAACAGGAAGATATCAAAGGGAAAATCGAAAGCAAAGGTCTTTAAAAGAAGATATGCAGGAAGTATATATTATAGGATTATTTTCATTTAAAAAAGCAAAATAAAGTATTATGTTTTGTTCAAGGCGCTTTCACAATGCATTACGGAAATTTCTTTATCGCATGAGAGCAATGGGAAAAATGTTTCGTGCTTTAAAATTCGTTTGTAACGCATATAAAGAAGAGCTAAAAATTCATCTATGCAAGATGATATAAAGAGGAAATTTTAAGAGGAACAAAACTTTATTTTATACTTTAGAAAGAGAAGAGATATTCAAATCTTTTGAATTGAGATGTAAAGGAGATCGTATTCTTTATAATCAATAATTTTATATTAATGAATATACTTTTTAAAACGTTTAAATATATTATATTATTAAAATTGTGAAATATTACTTCATATAACATAATATGTAGTAATTCTATAATAAATTTACATTAATATTATTTCATATTTATTTTATATAATATTTTATTTTATAGATTAGAAAAAATTCTTTATCATTTTGTGCTTACCTTCTCTTTTTCTTTCTTAAGAATGTAAAAAAGCGCTTCGAGTTTTTCGGTAAAAAGGGTATTGTTGATAGAGTGTATAGGTGTTAAGCATTATACGGTGGAATCTTTAATCATCGTTAGTGACTTTTGTAACCTTATGGGTTGTTATTACAGTGAGATAAGCTGGATTTGCGCACATGGTACAAAAATAATTCGTATTTTGTTAAAGTAACGCAACATATCTCTCCTGATATGCGTAAGTTTATATAGGTATGAAATGGTGCGTTATAAAGTTGTTTACTGCATTTTTTATAATACGGTGATGGTGTATGCCTAAAATCGCAGCTTAAGCATCTCACCATCATATCAAAATTGGTAACAACAAGTTACAGGGGAATATTTTAAACTCTGCTCGTTGTTTCCTAGTTTTGTATTGAATCCCAAAAGGTGTAAAAAATAAATACTCTATGATCGAATTTTTTGTCCTATCCATATAAGAATACAGGCTCCTATAAAACCTGAAATAAGATAGCCAAGCCAACCAGCAAAACTTACACCTAAAAGACTAAAAAGAAAGCTTGCTAGCGCAGCGCCAATAATCCCTAAGATAATATTTAACAATATTCCTGTTTGGCTTTTCATAATATACTGTGCTGCCCAACCTGCAATCCCGCCGATAATAATAGCAGCAATCCAACCGATGTTTGCATTTTCCATGATACCCTCCTTTGCCTGAATTTAAATTGTAACTAGAGTAAACTTTGTAAAAATCAAGGTTTATTCCTTTTTTAACCAGTGGAAAGGATATTTCTTTTAGATATTTTATTTATTACTTTCCTTTATATTAAAATAATACTCACATTTATATTATATATAATACTTAATAAGTATAAATTATATAATACATTTTAATTTATAAACAAATTAATTAATTGAGAAATATGAATAAAAGAAGAAAATATTAGTGAAAATGTTTTAAGAACTCATAAATTGTATTTATAAGCTTTTTAAGCTCTCTCTTAAATTAAAAAAAATTGTGATTAAAGTAATAAGTAAAATGGATATTTAAAAGTTTGGAGCTTGCCAATTGATATCAATGATGTTTGAAATGAAAACTGTTTTGTTAACACGTTATAGCATGGCTGTATAGGTTGAACCTCTACCAATCTTGATATAAACGTTGCATTTTTGTGGGGTTTTGTATTCCTTATAGAGTATTTCTGTTTTGCTGCTACTGTGAAGCGGTTCCCTTTTTACAAGGCGGGTTTAGGTTGGAACTATCATACTCTTGACCTATTCTTTATGTGTTTAACAGTTTTGGCTTTGAGATGGTTAGGCATTTTTACATCTTTCTTCAAGAGTTCTATTCTACACGCTGCTTTGTTTGTAATGTGCAAGCAAATGACTTTGAGCAATTCATCATGAATAGATTTTAAATGAAAGAAACTTACGATGAAGAAAGCTCATTTAAATTGTCGAATAATAAGATATTTTGACTAAATCAATATCTTGACCATATTCAAAATTGAATAATCGATGTGATGTGTGTTTTATTCAAGTTATTTGAAAAGTTTAAGTTTTTTCTGCTTGTTCTTCAGAAGGGTTGCGTAGACGAGAACTTTGAAGAAGTCCCTGTTCTTCTAAAATGGGGTAGATCATTGAGGTCAAAAGAGAGTTGATTTGTTTGAGGTCGCGCACAGTGTCGAGATGAAGACTGGATGATTCTACATTTTTGAGATCCCCTTCACGCAGACGTTTAAAATGTTTTAAACTCATCTCTTTTTCTAAGTTTCGTAGCTGATCTTTTTTTTGTACCAATAGGTGTGCAGTGTGTGTATCACGTGAGACGAGAACGTTAAATGCTATATGCGCGTTGGCTAGTACAATGGCGTGGAAACGAAGGAGGTCACTCCAGCTCTCGCTGCTGAACTGTAAACCTTTTTGTTGTTTCTTTTTAACCAGCATCAACATATTATGAATAATGATATCGCCTGCTTGGTCTAATTTTATACAGGCGCCTAGAAGTTCTTGCGTTTGAAGAGCTTCTTCGTCAGATAATTTTTGTCCCGCTAATCGGGCAAGATAAAGTTTGATGGCGATATGTTTTTTGTCCAATATGGTGTTGAGTTGGTTGAGTTCACGAATAATATTGGGATCAGGCTTTTCATAAAGTCCCATAATTTTTTCTAGCATGATGTCTACAAGATCACAAATATGAATGACTTCACGCATGACATTCGAGAGGGCGAGAGTTGGGCGATCAAGAACACTGTCATCAAGAGCTGTTTGATCAGATAAATTGAGCGTTTTGTCGGCTTGCATTTTTTTTGCACTTATATTCACGATCTGAGTGGTTAATTTTAAAATCCATTTTGAAAGCGGTATTCCAGCAAGGAGAATGAAAACATTAAAAATGATATGGGCGTTGATCACTTGAGTAGGGGCGTTATTGCCAAGCCATGTGATGGGAGGGTGAAAGGAGAGAAATAAGATAAGTATAAAGATTGATCCTGCCCCACGCATGAGTAAATTTCCTAAGGGAACGAGGCGGGTATTAGGAGAGGCGTTGCGCGTTAAAAGTGGTGCTATAAGAGAAGAGCCAAAGTTGACACCAAGAACCATGACAACACAGAGTTGCGTATGGATAAGATCGTAATTGGCAAAATTGACCAGCAAAATGATTCCTGCAATGGATGAATGTAAGAGGTAGGTTAAGCCAGCAGCCAACAAAAAAGTGGAAATAGGATCGGTTGAAAGATAACGAATGATGCTAGGCAAAATTTCGCTTTCACGTAAAGGTTCTGTCGCGGTACTTATCATCTCTAAAGATAAAATCAAAAGACCAATACCGATGACAATACGTCCTATTTGACGCCATTCACGTTTTTCTGTTGTCATGAAGATACAAGTGCCAATTAAAAGACACAAGGGTACAACAAGAGTGAGGTCATAGGTGAGAATTTTTACAACGATTGCTGATCCTAATTCTCCTCCACGTACAGCCATAAGTCCTGCTACTCCAGAGACAAAACCAGATTCAACGAAAGAGCCAACGAGGAGTGTTATTGCTGTAGAGCTTTGTAAAATCATTGCTGTAAAAAGTCCAAAACTTACGGCAAACAATGGTTTTGAAACGACGTGGCACATTTTATATTTAAGTCTGTCACCATAAGCGCGTTCAACTCCTGTGCGCACCATGCGTGTGGCCCAAAGAAGTAAAGAAATAGCGCCGGCAAGATGAAGGAGTACCAATGAACCATTCATGATACTTTATTCTTTCTTTGTTGTTGTGAATGTGGTTGCCTCAAATTAATAAATTGAAGTTTATTGTTTTTATTTCACTTTTGCTTTTAATACTTGATTAAAATCATAACCGCTTGGATTTTGAAAAACCTTTAGACCGAAACAGGGCAGAATGGAATAAAGGTGATCAAAGATATCGCCTTGAATTTGTTCATAGTCGATCCAAACGGTGGTGTTCGTAAAGCAATAGATTTCTAAGGGTAAACCATTTTCTGTAGGAGGTAATTGTCGTGCCATATAGGTCATATTAGGGTTGATGTTTAGATGCTGTTGTAGATAAGCAAAAACATAAGCACGAAAAGTTCCAATGTTGGTTAAACGGCGCGTATTGGCTAAGATATCATGATTTTTATCTAATTGAGCATTCCATTGATCAATTTCTGCTACTTTTTGCGTGAAATAATTTTCTAATAAATTAAATCGGGAAAGATATTTTTGTTCTTCTTTTGTGAGAAAATGGATACTTGATTGATCAATAAAAAGAGAGCGTTTGATGCGTCTTCCACCCGATTCTTGCATTCCACGCCAATTTTTAAAAGGGTCGGTCACAAGTTTACGGATAGGAACTGAGGTGATGGTGTTGTCGAAATTTTGAACTTTAACAGTATGCAAGGCAATTTCAATAACATCACCATCGGCACCGAGATTGGGGATTTCAATCCAATCCCCAACACGAACCATATCAGTGGATGAAATTTGAATACCGGCAACGAGAGAAAGAAGCGTATCTTGAAAAATTAACATGAGAACTGCGGCCATTGCACCAAGACCGGAGAAGAGAATAAGAGGGGAACGGTCAATCAATGTAGCGACCATTAAAATTGTTGCAACAGCAAAAAGTGCAATTTTAGCAATTTGAATATAACCTTTTATTGGTTTTAGTCGTGCTGTTGGTCGTTGTTCGTAAAGGATGTTAATGACATTGAGACAGGAAGAAATTGTCAGGACGACAAAGAAGATAATGAAGGCGTTGGCAACATTACTGATGACAGTGCTAAATGCATCGGGCAATGTTGAGATAAAATTAACACCAATTGAAAGAATAAAAGCTGAAATGATATCCGCTATGTATTGAATAGCATTATTAATATCGATCGTTGTATTTTTGGGGAGAAAAGAAGAGAGTTTTTTTGCTCCGTGAATAAGTAATTTTCGTCCTAGAAAGTTCACTAAAAGGGCAGCTATAGTAAGAATAACAAGCCAAGAAATAGCCTCTAACCACGGATATTGAGCAATAAATTCGATCACTTTTTATTCTCCATTTCTAAAAATATATGCAGTTGAGGGTTTAAAATTTTACAACTGCTTAAGAGGAAGTATTGGAATTATGCTCTAAAGTCGTTAAATATGCAAAAAAGAAATTTCAAACTCTGTGAGAGATAATGCGTTTTCCGCCCGATTTCCTTAATGAACTGCGTACGAGACTCCCAATTTCAACAGTGATTGGGCAACGGGTGGATTTTGATCCTCGAAAAAGTAAGCCTTCACGGGGAGACTTTTGGTGTTGCTGTCCATTTCATGGTGAAAAAACGCCAAGTTTTCATTGTGATGATCATAAAGGGCGCTATTATTGTTTTGGTTGTGGTGTAAGTGGAGATATTTTTACCTTTTTGTGTGAGCTTGATGGATTGCACTTTTCAGAAAGTGTAGAGCGTTTGGCTGATTTTGCGGGAATAAAACTCCCTATTTTGGATTCACAAAGTCATAAACGTCAACTGGAAAAAGCTGACCTTTATGATGTGATGAAAATTGCTACAGATTTTTTCCAATATAATTTACGCGATAAAGAAGGTACGCAAGCACGTCGTTATCTGGATGCACGTGGTGTTACACCAGAGCTTGTAGAGCGTTTCCGCATTGGTTTTGCACCGGTAAGGCGTACAGCTTTGAAAGAAGCTTTGAGTGCACGGGGCATTTCAATAAAGCAAATGGAAGAATGTGGGCTTCTCTCAGTGCATGAGGAGAGCGCGGATTCTTATGACCGATTTAGAAATCGCATTATGTTTCCTATCGAAGATTTGCGCGGACGTGTGGTGGCTTTCGGAGGGCGTGCATTAGAGAAAGAGACACGAGCAAAATATCTCAATAGCCCTGAAACAGTGCTGTTTCATAAAGGAAATATACTTTATAACGCGGCAGCAGCTCGCAAAAATAGTCGCTTTGTTGGCGATGAAAAAATTCATTCACTCCTTGTTGTTGAGGGGTATATGGATGTCATTGCATTGACTAAAGCTGGTTTTGAAGGAGTTGTAGCACCCTTAGGGACAGCATTAACGGAAGCGCAAATTGAGCTTTTATGGCAGATGGGGAAGGAGCCTATTTTGTGTTTTGATGGTGATGATGCTGGTTTAAAAGCTGCTTTTCGTGTTGCTGATCGTGTGTTGCCTCTTTTAAAGGCTGGGGTTTGTGTACGCTTTGTTTTGTTGCCACAAGGGAAAGATCCTGATGAAATTGTTTGTGCTGGTGGAGCACAGCTTTTTTCTTCTTTTTTGCAAAAAGCTATTCCTTTGAGTGAACTTTTATGGTGGCGTGCTACCTATGGAAAGCATTTTGAAATTCCAGAGACACGAGCAGCGCTAGAAAAACAACTAAAACAACAAATTTTTACGATTAAGGATGAAGATGTCCGTCGTTATTATTTGCAAGATGTAAAAAAACGCCTTTTTGATTTTTTTCGTCCCTCTTTTTCGAAAAAAAGGGGGGAAGGGCGATATGGTCAATCTTCACCAAATAGGACCTTTAAAGATCAAACCTTTTCTCTGTTAGCAAATTCTGAAATAGTACGAAATTCTTCGCAATCTATCCCTTTGCGTGAAGCAGTGATTTTACTCACTTTAGCTTACTATCCTGAGTTGTGGTATGAAAATTTTGAAATTCTTTCTGAGTTAGAATTAAAAAATACTCAATTGATAATTTTTCATCAAGCTATGTTGGAAATTCTTGGGGACCAACAGCTTCATGATAAAGAGACGATGGTTGCATTCTTAGAAAAAAGAGGGCAAAAGGCTCTGTTAGAGCGTATGAAACATCTTGTGCAAAATATTGGTATGCGTATTATTCCTGGTGGAGCCCCTATAGAAGATGCGCGTGCTATATTAAAACAAGCTGTCTACTTGCATCTTCAAGAACACCACCTACATAAGAGGTTACAGGATATTGAAGAGCAACTTGTAGAAAATCCTAAGAGTGAGGTTTTTGATCTGCTTCGTGAGGTAAAAAATGAGCTGGAGCAGATGCAGGCAACAGAAGCGTTAATTGAAGGATTTGGAAGTTGGTTGGATGAAAAAATAGACGGGAATACACAAGATACGATAAAATGATTCGCTTTTTTAATGCGAATCAGTCACTTAAATTTTAGATGAGGAAGTTTATGTGGAGTGACATTTTTATAAAGATGACAATTAAATTTTAGGAAAAGCGGGTAAATTTTAGGAAAAGCGGGAAATTGGTTCTTACGATAGGGTGCAGAGATTATCTCAGAAGGGCTGAGAGGTGTCGGGGAAACTTCTGGAGTTTTCCCGCGTTTTTGTCTGGATGTCAAGTTAGTCTGGATGTCAGGGCGTATACAAAATGTATTCTTTCCAATGGTAATCTCTTAACAGGAAGTATATATGAGTAACTATTGGTAGATTTTAGTGAGAACAAAAAAACTGGTCACATGGAAACTATGGTTACATGGAAACTGTGAAGTGATCGAGTGGAGTTATGGTATGGCAACAAAGGTTAAACAGAAAGATAATGCAGAAGTAACAAACCAAGCGAGTTTGGATAGTCCTCTTCTTGATTTTTCTGATGATGCCATCAAGAAAATGATTAAACTTGCCAAAAAAAATGGTTACGTAACAATGGATGAACTCAATGCAGTTCTTCCTTCTGACGAGGTTACATCCGAACAAATTGAAGATATCTTGGCGATGTTCTCTGAGATGGGGGTTAATGTTGTGGATGATGAGGATGAAGTTGAGTCTGAAAATTATGAAGAAGAAGTTACGGTAGAGGGGGGGGATTTAGTAGAAGCCTCTAGCCACGCAATTGCAACGACAACGAATAAACGCGAAGTAACAGATCGTACGGATGATCCGGTGCGTATGTATTTGCGTGAGATGGGAGCTGTTGAGCTTCTTTCGCGGGAAGGCGAAATTGCCATTGCTAAGCGTATTGAAGCAGGGCGTGAGACAATGATTGCGGGACTTTGTGAGAGTCCTTTGACTTTCCAGGCTCTTATTATCTGGCGTGACGAGTTAAAAGAGCAGCGTATTCTTCTTCGTGAAATTATTGATCTTGAAACGACTTATGCTGGTCCAGAAGCAAAGCAGGCTCCTGTTATTGAGCGAAGTGAAGTTGATAAGACAGTAGAAGAAAAAATGTCTTCTGGTATACGTAATATGGGGGAGAGCGCGGGAGAGAGAAACATTGAAGACGATGATGAAGAGGACGAGGACGATGTTAACTTATCGCTTGCTGCAATGGAAAATGAACTTTGTCCTCAAGTTATGGAAACATTGGATTTTATTGCTCAAACCTATGTGAAATTACGAAAATTACAAGATCAGCATGTTGAAAGCAGTTTGGCAGAGCGTAAAGAGGGGGCTCTTACATCTTCTCAGAAGAAGAAATATATTCAATTAAAGGGTGAGTTGATTCAAGCAGTAAAATCCCTTTCTTTAAACCAAAATCGTATCGAAGCTTTGGTTGAACAGCTTTATGACATTAATAAGAGATTGATTCATAATGAAGGTAAGCTGAAACGGATTGCCAATAGCTATGGCATTGGCCATGAGGATTTTTTAAAAGAATACCAAGGGCGTGAATTGGACGCGGATTGGATGAATTATATTGCTGCTTTGCCTACACCTGGTTGGAAAGAGTTTTCGGTGCGTGAAGCAAAAGAAATCCAAAAACTGCGAAGTGAAATACAAAATCTTGCGCAAGAAACGGCTATTTCGATTGGTGAATTTCGTCGGATTGTTATGCAGGTGCAGAAAGGTGAACGCGAATCAACAATTGCAAAAAAAGAGATGGTAGAATCTAATTTGCGTCTTGTCATTTCAATTGCAAAAAAATACACCAATCGTGGTTTGCAGTTTCTTGATCTTATTCAAGAGGGCAATATCGGTTTGATGAAGGCTGTGGATAAGTTTGAATATCGGCGCGGCTACAAATTTTCAACTTATGCAACATGGTGGATTCGTCAAGCTATTACACGTTCAATTGCTGATCAGGCACGTACAATTCGTATTCCTGTTCATATGATTGAAACAATTAATAAAATCGTTCGTACCTCGCGTCAGATTCTCCATGAAATTGGACGAGAACCAACACCAGAAGAATTATCTAGCAAGCTTTCTATGCCGTTAGAAAAAGTACGAAAAGTTCTTAAAATTGCAAAAGAACCTATTTCTCTCGAAACGCCTGTTGGTGATGAAGATGATTCCCATTTGGGTGATTTTATTGAGGATAGGAATGCGTTATTACCAATTGATGCAGCTATCCAAGCTAATCTGCGAGATACGACAACACGCGTTCTTGCTTCATTAACACCACGAGAAGAACGTGTTTTGCGGATGCGTTTTGGAATAGGGATGAATACCGATCACACATTGGAAGAAGTGGGACAGCAGTTCTCAGTTACAAGAGAGCGTATTCGTCAGATTGAAGCAAAGGCACTTCGTAAATTAAAACATCCTAGCCGTTCACGAAAATTGCGCAGTTTTCTCGATTCTTAAATAAAAGAATTCGTGTGCATTTTAATAACTTCCTCCTTCTTCTTAATGAAGGGGGGAGGTGCTTCATGTTGTACTTGGATACTTTCTTGAGAAAAACATAGGAAGAATTTGAACAATCTAGAAAGTTTTCGATGTTTAATGTTTTTCTTAGCTTGGGGGCTTTATACTTCTCTGTCTCAAAAGAATAGATATAGGGCAAAGGGTGGTTATGGAGTAGAGAGTAGGGGGCTTTCAAGAAATGAACGATAAAAACATTACCTTGCGTATAGCGCGGCTCGTTTTTAAGAAATGAGATCTGTTAGGAATAAACTTATATTGCAACATACGGACTTTTTGATGAAAAATGTATGTTCTTTGCGGAATTTTTCTATCATTTTAGGTGACGCATTTTATTCTTCGTTAAGTTTACAAAGAGATGTTTCAATAGGTTATGTTCATTTATATGCGCTATTTTTGAATATTCTCTTTTTATTCAGATAGCTTTTAAGAACATGGTTTAAAGTATACATTGAGTTGAATCTTTTTAAGAGACAGAAATAGATAAAATTATAGAAATTAAACGTTTCATTTTTTATAGATCGTCTTAATTAAAAAAGGTGTGTCTGAGTTTATGAGTGGAGAACTTCCCTTTTGGAAAGTAAAAAAATTAGAAGAGATTTCCATTTCTGAGTGGGAGAGCCTTTGTGATGGCTGTGGCTGTTGTTGTCTCCATAAAGTTGAGGACGATGATACGGGTGACCTTTATGCAACCAGTATTGCTTGTCGTCTTTTAGATGGGGAAACCTGCAGGTGTCGAGATTATGCTCATCGTAAATCAATTGTACCAGATTGTATATCGCTAGACATTACGACAGTTAAAACAGCGCGTTGGCTCCCAGAAAGTTGTGCTTATAGATTAATTTATGAGGGAAAAGATCTTCATTGGTGGCATCCATTGGTATCAGGGGATTGTCAGACGGTACATACAGCGCATATTTCTGCACGCGGACAAATAGAGATTTACGAAGACGAATTATTATCTGAGGAAGATTATCTTTATCACATTACTGGTCTTCTACGTGAAGGCCAGTAATATGATTTTTTATACAACTTGTTTGTGACTTAATCGATCGCAAAGACTACAGTGACGCTCACGTTATAATTTAATTCACCACCTGCAAAATTTGTATTTGCGTAGCTTACATCTGCTGCTCTACTCATGAGACGTGGTGTTGGGTGATAGTAATCATCCTTTTCATTGATTTCAATAATTTTTCCTAATTTTAAATCGGCTGCTTGCGCTATCGTTTGCGCTTTTTCAATGGCTTCAGTAATGGCTTTTTTACGTGCTTCTTGATAAAATGGCTTTGTATCTGCGTTGGTAAAAGTAATGCCGTTAACTGAATTAACACCTAGTGTCATCGCTTGATCAAAGATTTTACCAGCATTGGTAAGATCACGAATGCGCACGGTTAAAGAATTTGAAACATGATAGAGTTTTTCATTATTCTTTTTTTCGTGGTGTTTATCAGAGGTCGACTGATAAATGGATAAGCCTGATGTTTGCAAATCATTTGCTTGGATGCCATTGTTTTTAAAAGCGTTTATAATATCATTGATGGATTGATTATTGGAAGCTAATGCCTTTTGGGCAGTTTTGTCATAGGTAACAACGGCTAGATTAATAATGGCCATATCCGGTGCTGCTTGACTTTCTCCGATTGCTGTCACTGTAATCGTTGCATTTTTCATTTTATTTTCTTCAGCATAAGCACGTACAGTCAACGATGTGGCTAAGAGTGTAAATGCTAATATAACTGTTTTAACCAGAGAACTCTTCAGTGGTTGAATTTTCTTTTCTATCATATCTATACCTTTATATTTGTCAGTTAATTATTCTCTCATTTTTAAGAGTTTTTGTAAAGAAATTAGAGCACTGAAAAAAAAACCAATAGAAAAGAGAAAAAGATGGGTTATAATCTTTGTCAGCTCTTGTATCATAGGGCATTTTAGTTTAGAGAGAAACAACCTATTTAGGGCCTGTAGCTCAATTGGTTAGAGCCAGCGGCTCATAACCGCTTGGTTGGGGGTTCGAGTCCCTCCGGGCCCACCAATAGGGAAATGTACAATAGAAAAATGGATCGCTTATATAAAAGTTTTGAGATTCTACCTTTTTCGTTTTTTATTTATTTTCCTGTTTGTTTTAGAAGCTTTTGGTCGTTGTTTGTTGCAGTTTTTTCTCTCAGTCGCTTTAATATGATGGTATGTTTTCTTAGTCTCATCAAAGAAGTTCTCTCATTTGCAACCTTTTAGCATTTGAATTAACTGATATGGGTCGCTATTTACTTTCTTAATTAATATACTGTTTTGTACTTTTTCTATATGGTGTTCTTCATAAAATAGAAGGCTAAAAGCTTCATTGGATAAGTTTATTTATACTTGTTCTGCAAATAAACAGACCTCAATAAAACCAATTTTAAAGATTGTACCTGTTCAGAACAAATGGCTCAAAAAACATTTAGTGTAAATTTGCTTTTTTCTAAGTGATGTTAATGTCTTTTAGACGTTCGAATAGCATCATTGTGATGAAAGGTTAGTGTATAAGAGAATGTGATCTATGGGCATTGATATGTATCATGGGGCAACGATGATAACATTTGTTGTTATTTTCTTTTTCCCAAGAAAGGAATTCTATTTAATATCTTGAGAAATATTGTTCATAGTGACGGTGGCGTGTTTTTTGAAAAGAATTTTATTAATTGTTCTTTGAAAAGTCAATTGAGTGATTGTTTCTATCGCTTTGCATCATCCAGATTCTATTGTAATAAGCATTTTATTATTCTGTAAGAAATGTTTTCTATGATATTGGAAAATTTGTTAAAATGCCATTTTCTGTTTTTGTGTATTTTTTGCTTAATGTTTAAATTATAGAGTTTTCATGTGATCCGAATTATTATTGAAGAGCAGATGTCTTTTTTGATTTTACTCTGATAAGGAATTGGCAATATTGCGGTAACCCTAGCACTTTTTTGTATTGCTAACATTTTTCTCGTATTGATCGTATAGAGAGTTTTATCTTTATTATGAGTTTTTTCTCTTATGAAAAATTATTGGCAGGGAGGGTGTTTTTTTGGAAAAGTATACTTCTTCTTCAAAGTCATACTTTTAAAATATAATTCTTCATTTGCATAAGGGAATTTCTCTCTTGTTGTAAATCTGTATAAAATTTACGTACAAAGATTGTGCGTGGTGATTCGTTTTATTTTTTTGATAGTATCATTTTTGCTTATGATAGAGACTTATATTAGTATTTACAAGGTGCGTTTAGAGGGGAGGTTACCTGTAAATGTGTTACAGAGTTTTAGGTAGTGTGGCTCTGTTTATAAGAATTTATTCCTATAACATTGTTATATTCTCGCTTTGCAATATTGTTAAAAAAACATAGATGGTGCTATGTAGAATAAATTGTGATGTATTTTTTTCAAAAAAGCTTTTTCGTGTTCTCTTATATAGAGTTCAGGAGTGTCTTCAGGGATATTTTCACATTAGTTTTTATTGGTCCGAATCGCAAGATCTGCGTAACATTATTCGCGTTTTTGATAGATTATACCAATTTTCATAAGAAGGTCTGGATCGTGTGATGCTTTCTGTTTCACCATGGTACATGACTAATAGAACTTCATCTGATTTTGTAAAATAAGTTTGTACACAATTGCTTCCATACTGCCTATTGCAAATATTTTTTTCTAAGGTAGAGATATATTTTAAACGCTTTAGCGTTATATAGTGTGACTACATGGAGTATGACTATGAAGAATGATAAAAAATTTGAAACAACTTTATCTGATATTATTGTGAAATGGGAGTCTTTATCGACGTCTCAAAAGCAAGCGATATTGGATAAAGTAGAAAATTCTACAGATTCTGCTCATTCAACAGAACATTTAAGGCTTCAATCTTCTTTTTATCTCCAGACGAAATCAAAGTTATGAGTTTTAAGTCTTCATCGGAGATGTTGAAACCAGTTATTACATATATGGCACTAGCATTTCCCAGTGTATTCAAAATAGCCATGAGTTTATCTACAGAAGGCCTCTTGCCTCCATTTATCATTTGTTGGACGTAATTTTGTCCACAGCCTGCAGCTCTGCTTATTTCAATCATTGTTCGTCCGTCACTTTTTATCAATTCAACTAAGCGTTGGAACCAATCTTTTTCAGTCTTTGTCATTTTTAGACCTTTACATATTTACGCTATAGCGTTAATATTGCGTTGCGAATCCAGAATATATGATACAAGGAGCGTGAAAATATCCATGTGTAGCTCTTCGCTAAGGAAGCATATAGAGTTGTTTTTAACTAATAACAAAATGTCCCCATACACTTTCAGATTCGAATCAATAAAAATGGTTGCTTAGTTCCACGGTTGTGAAAAAGTAAATGTGTATACCAGAAAGGGCGATACACACTCGTATGTTTATGAGATTTCACTATGATAGTATACGTAGCAGCATTATAAATCAAGATATACCCCAACATCAGAATTTGTAAAAAAAATTCTGCGTTGAGGTAGTGTGTGAATATAACGAAGCTTTAGAGCCTTAAGAGATAGGATAATGGCTGTAGAAAAAATGTAAATTGCATAGATAAAGAATACTGATTTCTTCTTTATTGTAATAAATTAGATCACTATCAGATGGTATATCGTATATATGCGTAAAAAAAATGGGAAATATCAAAAAAGTGATCTTGGATATTTTATTAAACAGGAAGGTAATCTGATCCACAAAGGTGGTTGTTTGGTAGAATTGTACATTCGATCAATGCCCTTATGGGGATGAATGTGTTTTTATGATGCTGCGGTTTATAATGAAGTCTGTGTTTATAATGATATTGTTATTGATAACAATGCATTAACATATGGTTGTTTAGTTGTTCGTAAGAGTTCGCATGTTTATGAAAAATAAGAACTTTATCGTTATTTGAATATGAGTGGAGATGCATATGTTTATGCTAATGCGGTCTTTTTTGATCAAGTTTTGAATGCTCAATGTATTGAATTTTGTGGTGATACTCGTGATTTTAGAAAGGCTCGAGTTTATAATGATGCTTTAGTTTGTGGTGATGTAAAGATTTGTGGGAAGGCAAAATTTTACAGAAATGCTGTGCTTTGTGACACTGAAGATTTTTGTAATAATGAAAAACTTTCATATATAGCCGCATTCCACATGGCGTAAAAAAGGAAGATAGGAACGATTTGGGCAAGGCTTGTATGATTGGATTACGTCGTTAGTTTTATCTGACGTTCCTTATTTTTTGTATTTTGTGTCAATAAATGTGTCGCAAATAATTGGTGTGAGTGTAGATTTAGCCGCTTTCAGAGATTTGTTTGCGTCATTTATCAATGCTTTAATGGAGAAAATAAGAACGCCGAGAGTGATTGTTCACACTTGGAACATGCGATTTATTGCATTCTTTTTTTGATTGAGGATGAAACAAATTGGTCAAGATGATCACTTGAGCGACAATTAAGGGAGATCCAAATGAGTGTAAACGAAATTTTATTGGGAGCAATGATTGTTGTTTTGTTGTGCAGCGGGGTTATATTTCGATTTTCTTTATATTATCGCAGTCAAGTGAAAATTTTAAAAGAGGAATCTAGAAGAATAAAGCATGAGTTTTTAAGAGATTCTATGAAGATGACTGAAGAACGAGATAGGGCTATTAGAGAGCAAAGTATGGTGATTAAAAGACGCGACCAAGCAATTGAAAAACTGAAAAAACAAATTAAGCAATATGAAAAAAATGAAAAGAAATATAAAAAAATGCTTAAATCTGAAGATGATAAAGAGTGATTGTATTCATATTTTGCATTAAAGGGTTTGGAAATGTGTTAGGAAGATTGGAATGACGAGAGAGATAAACTTTAATGAAGCCAATTATGGTGCTGATGGAGAGATTGTATTGGAAGAGAATATTCAAGTTTACTCTGATTTTATGACAACATTTAAGGTTATAAGACAGAGCGTCGTTGATCATAAAATAAGAGTTTATGATGATAAACCAGTTTATAGGTAGGCTAGTTATTAAAAAGCGCGTCTATACAATCCAGCAATTTTATATTATTGCTGGAAACAGTTTTGCACGTTCTTTTTAGATGTAAGGTATAAATGCTACGATAGTTTCAGCTAATAGGTATAAAAAATTGCATGATAATAGAAAGAAAGAGATATTTGCTTTTTATGAAGATGAAATGGGTAAGTCAGTTATGATTATCAGATACAGAAGAGGAATATGAACGTAAAAGATATTAATATCTTGTAGAGTAAATATATTTCTCATTGATGATTTATCTTCTCTTCATGTGCGTTTATTTTTTATGAAAAATACAAAACTTAAGAGATTTTCTTTTTGATAAAGGCTATAAAGATTTGAGTATGATTGAAAATAAACATATAATCTGTAAGAATATGAATGTTCTTTGTGAGTGTCAGAAATAATACAAAAACTTCCTCTCATTGAGGGCAAATCAATCACTTTTCATTTATCACAAAAGTAACTACCATACCATTATACAAAATAAACGCTTGTTTTAATGGTAAAGAACGTTAGGACTGTAGTTCTCTAATAAGAGCCTTATGTGTAATTTCTTTTATTTGCTCAATATTGATTAGGATATCTTGTTTTGTTGGATAACCTTTACTAGAAAAAGCAATTTTTTGTGCATCTCCTGAGATTAAACGCCAGTACCATTGATTGTGAACTCCTTGAAACACCTCAAAATACATGCTTCCCACCTCATAAAATAGCTGATAATTTTCAGGATAAATATTTAACTAATCCGCTTGTAAACATTAATGTATGTCTCTCTAGGAAGTCGTCAATATATTCCCCTTAAATTTTCTGACCTTAAAAAATAATTTCTATGAGAGCTATTATTCTTTTAACAAGAAAAAATTTATTGTCAATAAGATATGAATGAGAATTTTATACTATAAAATTATTTTTTTTAATTTAAAGACACTATACTTTCATTTACAACGCAAATATTTTTCTGTCGTTACAGAAATAAAGTTTATAAATTATATAAAACTTCACCAGCACGGATAAAGTAAAAAAATACTTCTTTCCATACTGGTGTTTAATCATTTCTTGCTTTTTCTTTTGAAATAGACGTTTATTGATTAGCTATAACCTCTTTTTGGGATACGCTTCGAATGAGTAAATCAATGAATAAGCTAAGGGTATAAGAATTGGCCATTTTAGCTTTCATATCGATAAGAGAGGTTGTAGTTTTAGGGTTAAAACCATTTGATAAACCTTGTCTTGACAAATATTGCTGCAATTTTTCATAAGAACTGTCGATTTTTTCTTGATTTAGTTTTTCGTTACGATCACTATCGGCAAGTGTTTCTTCCAGTCCCTCGATTTTTTTAATAAAATAATTCCAGTCAAAATCACCTTTTGTATATTCGGTGTCAAACATTTTTCCTTGTCCAGTTAAAAGCCAATTAATATTGACACCATATAACGTGCGGTATGTTTGTAAGACACTAAGATTGGGTTCTCTCTCTCCACGCTCATAAAAAGCAATGGAATTTTTTGTCATGCTAAAACTTTTAGCTAAGGTTTCACGCGATGGATCGCCTAAAGCAAGACGTACATAACGTAAACGTTTTCCAAATATGGTTTTTGATTCAGTTTCAGGACGTGCCACGAATTATCTCCCTCGGTAAATCATCATGGTATAAATCATTAAATAATAAAAGCACACTATGTATTAATATTCTATGATATAATGTCAATATTATAGCTTTAATTTCTTGTTATTTTTTTTATTTGTGTAGATAGAAAGCAATCTTGCACTTATTGTATTGACAATTGATATTCACTTCAAAACAAAATTCCTTGTTGCTACATTTGTCTCTTGCTTTTTTTGAGAGAATTTTCATGTAACTTTACCATATATATTCTATACACCTCTGCATTAATAGATGCAACTTTAAAGAGATGCAAACTTTGGATTGGTACTGGGTGTGCTTAGATGAAGTAGAAAATAAACTTTGAGGAATGATCATGTCCCTATTACGCTATTTTGGGTTTGCTTTTTTTTTCACGATTATTGGTGTCTTTTTAGGAGGGGTTATTGGTTGGTTTGAAACGGAAAGCATTACTGGTTTTCTTAAATATTTTTTTATTTGCTTTGTTTTAGGAATTTTGGAAATTTCTTTATCTTTTGATAATTCTATTATCAATGCGCGTGTTCTTAGTAGAATGAGTCCATTGTGGCGTCGTCGTTTTCTTATATGGGGCATTTTGATAGCTGTATTTGGGATGAGAATTGTTTTTCCATTATTGGTGGTTGTCGTTGCTGTTGGGATTAATCCAATTGCGGCAGTCAAATTAGCGATATGGGAACCACATCGATATGCTGAAGTTTTAACCGATGCGCATATGGGGATTGCTGCTTTTGGAGGAACTTTCCTTATGATGGTTGGCTTAAAATATTTTTTTGATTCTGAAAAAGAAGTGCATTGGCTTAATGTTATAGAGAGATCTGCTCAAAAGTTTGGGGCGCTTGTTGGAATTGATATTGCAATTGTTTTGATTTTGATCTTATTTGTTTCAGCTCAGATTGACGCAGAAAATAAAATAACTTTTTTATTGGCAGCACTTTATGGACTTTTGACCTTTATCGGTGTTGAAGTTGTCGGTCATCTCTTGGATACTCCTCAAAAGACTTTAACAACAGTAGCTCACGGGGGAGTAGGGGCGTTTCTTTACTTAGAAGTTCTTGATGCTAGTTTTTCTTTCGATGGCGTGGTTGGTGCTTTTGCCTTTTCACACAACCTTTTTATTATTGCGATAGGTCTTGGTATCGGAGCATTTTACGTTCGTTCTATGACAATTATGTTGGTTGAATCAGGAACATTATTGCATTATCGTTATTTAGAGCATGGTGCTTTTTATGCAATTCTAGTTCTTGCAGTGATTATGTATCTGCAAACGATTATATCGGTTCCTGAAGTTTTAACAGGACTTGTGGGAGTCTGTATTATTGGAATGGCATTATATTCTTCGATTCGTTTTAAGCATCGTCAATTAGATAAACATGTTGTATCTAAGTAATGGAGATTTCTTCCTTTTTCACACTTTTGTTTATCGCATATCTTTGAATAGAAAGAGGTCTTTTATGCAAAAAATGCCATGTTATTGCTTATTGATGTTTTTGTTTTAAAGAGGAGATCATTGCACGATTTCCCCTCCATGAGGGAAATAATGTATAATCTTTTGGATAACTTTTGACGTATAGAGGCTTTTTGACTTCAATATAAGGTGCAAGTTTACGCTATACTTTTTACCAGCTTTCAGTATCATAACTGCTCTTGCATTTAATGATTCATAAGAAGCCTTTTGGCTGTTTTTTTTTGCAAGATTTTTATTCATACATCAATCCTATTTGTGATGTTTTAAGAGAATGGTGTTGAAATAGGGTTGAAATGAGAGAATTTTACGATATTTTCGTTCCTTACTTAAATAGGTAAAAAAAATTATTCATTATAAATCAGAATGTTATAATGGTAGATGAGAAAAGAATATTTTAGGAGAGCATTAACAGTTCTATCCCTGCTTCGTTCATAGTTTTAAGCATAGTGTTTAGTGATCCGTTTACATCAATACCAGCACAAGCATTTAATGAAACACTGACTTTAAAACCGTATTGTATAGCGTGAAGAGCAGAGAATCCGACACAAAAATCAGTTGCTAAGCCACACATAATGAGCTTAGTAAAACCATGTTCTTTGAGATAAACTTGTAAACCTGTTGGTGTTTTTTGATCATTTTCAAGAAAAGCAGAATAGCTATCCATTTTTTGATTATAGCCTTTTCTAAGGATAAGTTGTGCCTTTTCTGCTCTAAGAGATGGATGGAATTCTGCTCCTTGTGTTCCTCGTATGCAATGATCAGGCCAAAGTATTTGAGGACCATAGTCAAGAATGACTGTATCATAGGGCTTTTTTTCAGGATAACAGGAAGCAAAGCTGCAATGGTTTTTGGGATGCCAGTCTTGGGTTAAGATAACGTGGTCAAAATGATTTATGAGATTATTGACGGCGGGTAAAATAGCATCACCTTGAGGTACGGCAAGTGCTCCACCTAGTAAGAAGTCATTTTGAACATCAATGACGATTAAGGCTTTTTTTTCCATAAATATATTCCTATACGAGATGAGCTTTTATCGTATTTTTAAAAAGCTATATGTCGTCTTGAAGTTTTGAAATGATGTGCTGGATATTGATATTATTTTTATAATTATCAAGCCAAAAGAGGGGGATGGATAAGTTTTTACAATTGGTTTTATAGTTTTTTACGAATTGTAACCACGTACCAATGGGAAGTGCGCTGTAGTCATTTGTTGCTACGTGTTGATGCAAAGCTTTCATGATCATTGGGCTTGGGACGTCAGATCCCATAAGGCGGCGGTCGTTTTGTAAACGTAATTTAAGCCATATCAAGGCAAGGGGTGAAGTCCATTGCTTTCCGTAGCAAAAAATCGATGAAAAAAGAGAAGGATTTTTTACTGCGTAATATAAAGCCCATAAAGCGAGAAAAGAAGGCGCATAGAGAATTGCTTTTCTTTGTGGTATCATATTACATTGATAAGTCGGTTTAATACGATAAAAATACAATGTTATATCTGGTATGGAAAAGAGAGGCAATGTTTGATAACAGGTTTCAGGTACAGCTAAAAAGATTTGCTTTTTGCTCTTTAGGGGGATGTTTTTTTGCATTCAGGACCATACTGGGGCTTGTGAGATTAGAAAAAATGTACCAATATAAAGCGAAAGCTTTTGATACGACGTAAGTGCTATTTACTGTACAGTTTCAAAAAGCAAAAGCAGTTTTTTCAAAATCCTAATCTTTAATATCGCATAATATAAAGAGAAATTTATGGCACGTCAATTTATCTATCATATGGCTGGGCTTAACAAGTCTTACGGCAATAAAAAAGTTCTAGAAAATATTCATTTGTCTTTTTATCCAGATGCGAAGATCGGTATTTTAGGGCCGAATGGTGCAGGGAAGTCAACTATTTTACGTATTATGGCTGGGCTAGATAAGGAATATACGGGAGAAGCATGGATTTCTGAAGGAGCACGCTGTGGTTATCTACCACAAGAACCTTTGCTTGATGCGAGCAAAGATGTGCGTGGTAATGTGATGGAAGGTGTTGCAGATAAACAGGAAATTCTTGAACGTTATAACGAATTGATGATGAATTATAGCGAGGAAACGGCTGATGAAAGCGCACAGCTTCAGGATATTATTGACAGTCAGAATCTTTGGGATTTAGAAAGTCAAGTGGAAATGGCTATGGCTGCTCTTGGCTGTCCGCCAGCCGATGGGGATGTAACAAAACTTTCGGGTGGTGAGAAGCGGCGTGTTGCACTTTGTAAATTGCTTTTGTCAAAACCTGATTTATTACTTTTGGATGAACCGACAAACCATTTAGATGCTGAAACGACGGCTTGGCTTGAGAGGCATCTACGTGAATATCCTGGGGCTGTGCTTTTGATAACCCATGATCGTTATTTTCTCGACAATGTAACGGGGTGGATTTTAGAATTAGATCGCGGTAGAGGTATTCCTTATGAGGGGAACTATTCTGCTTATTTGGGGGCTAAAGCCAAGCGTTTGGCTCAGGAAGGCCGTGAAGAGGCAGCGCGTCAACGTGCTTTATCACGTGAGCAAGAATGGATTGCTTCTAGTCCAAAAGGGCGACAAGCAAAGTCAAAAGCTCGGATTAAGGCTTATGATGAGTTGGTTCAAGCAGCACGTGAGCGCCGTCCTGGAGAGGCGCAAATCATTATTCCTATTGGAGAAAGATTAGGACAAGTTGTTATTGAGGTTGATAATCTCTCTAAAGCTTATGGTGAACGTGTATTGATTGATTCTCTTTCTTTTAAACTTCCTGCTGGTGGCATTGTCGGCGTTATTGGGGCCAATGGTATGGGAAAGTCGACCTTGTTTAAAATGTTGACGGGACAGGAAAAGCCCGATTCAGGTCAGATACGTATCGGTGAAACAGTTCACATGAGTTATGTGGATCAGAGTCGCGATTCCTTGGTGGGGGATAAAACTGTTTGGGAGGAAATTTCTGGTGGAAATGACATTATTAAATTAGGCAAATATGAGATGAATAGCCGCGCTTATTGCGGGGCTTTTAATTTCAAGGGGGCAGATCAGCAGCAGAAGGTGGCAAATTTATCAGGAGGGCAGCGCAATCGCGTACATTTGGCGAAACTTCTAAAAGAGGGGGGGAATGTGCTTCTTCTTGATGAACCGACAAATGATCTTGATACTGAAACATTGGGTGCATTGGAAGATGCATTGGAAAATTTCGCTGGTTGTGCAGTTATCATATCGCATGATCGTATGTTTCTTGATCGATTGGCAACACATATTTTAGCCTTTGAAGGTGATGGTCATGTAGAATGGTTTGAAGGTAATTTTGCTGAATATGAGGCTGATAAAGTTCGTCGTCTTGGGGCGGAATCTCTTAATCCTAAGCATGCAAATTATAAACCTCTTACACGCTAGAATTTTTTATCTTATCGCAACTTTGTTAGAATAATAGTGTATTTTATTGCGTTTGTTATTTCATAAATAAAGTGTGTGTGTACTCTGTGGGAGTTTTTATTCATTGAAAAGAGTAAGAGACACTTTATGAAATTATGACCTAAATAGGGTTATTTTACTCATGATATATAACCGGTTATTTTTTGTAAAACTGCAATGAAAAGGAGGGGATGGAGCGTATAGTATTACTTCTACAAATGCCTTGGTCATTGAGCATTATCATCTTTACTTAATAAAAATGCAAGCTGGCATTATCATGTTATTTTTTCTCAATAGTATGCAGTTCTTGTTTTTAGGTGGGCATAAAAGGTATTTTTATCCATCTGTCCCCTCCGTTTATGAGCTGTAAGAGAATGATTTGGATTGATTTATCATGAATAGATTTGAAATGAGAAAAATCTACGGTATTCCGGTTTTTTATTCAAGTTAAAAATGAATTGATTATTATAAATCAATGTATTCTCATTATAACGAGAAGCAGGGAGATAAGATCTGTTCGTTTTTTACATTAGCCTATTTTTTTCATAGTATGATAAAATAGAGAGAGCAAAATAGATGAGAATATGCGTTGTATGCTTGACTTTTTTTCCTATAAACAAATGTTTATAGGAATGTTTAGGGGATAATTATGAAAAAAAGTGCAAGTTTAGATGCAATGATTGTGCTGCTGAAAGTGGTCGCAGAAGTAAGCCATTTACGTGTTCTTAGGCTCTTACATCATGAAGATTTAACAATTCCTGATTTTATTTTTATTCTTGATCAGTCGCAAGCGTGTATATCACGATATTTACGTTTATTGTACGAAGCACGATTGATTGAGCGTTATCAGAAGGGGGATAGCCTTTATTTTAAGCTTTGTCATGATTTTTGGGGTAAAGACATTGTGATGGGTATTCTTTCGTCTTTACCAAAGAATGATGTGTTGTTAGCGCATGATTTAGAACGTTTGAAGGATGTTAAAAAGCAGCGTCAAAAAACGAGGAAGAAGCATTTCTTACAAAATGCGTTGCAATGGGATGTATTACGGTCATCCTATATGGCAGATCATGGTGTAGAAAACTCGTTACTTGAAATCATTGGCGATAAACCATTTCCGACGATGTTGAATATTGGAAGAGGTGGAGACTCTATCTTAAAATTGTTTTCTAATCTTTATACGCATGCGGTTCAAGTTGTGCTTGATAGCAATGTTTTTCACTTGTCTGTTGGAGATACAACTTTTGATTTAGTTATTCTTCATTGGGTTTTACATTTTCTTGAAAATCCTGAAATATTCCTTCATGAGATATCAAGTGTTTTGCGTCCTCATGGCCGTTTATTGATTGTGGATTTTGGTTATCATGAAATTGAGTCTTCATATTCTGATCAAGTGCATATGCGTTTTGGATTTTCGGCTTTACAAATAGAACAATGGCTTAAAAATGCGGGACTTGTTCTAGAACAAACGGTTTGTCTTACTCCTATACAAAATGAAAACAGTGAGGAGGGGATTGCTACGCTTTGGCTTGCTCGTGATCCGCGTTTATTGGTTGACGATATCAAAGATAAACAAGTAGATTTTGCATAAATCGCGTTTGTTAACGTGCTTTATACTCTGATTTTTCTCAAGAAATAGCGTAGAGATAAAACTTTATTCAATCATTGATAAGCTATTTTTTTTTACATTTGTATTATGTTTTTATATGGGAGTATTGGTGTTTTATAGCGGCGTGTAGGCTGTATAATGAAGCATCTTCTATAGAGTTAAGCCTATGAGGATCATTATTTAAGGTGCTCTTGATATCATATTTATGTTATTAGCTAATATATTGATTTTAAAAGATCATTGATTTTTTTAGACTCAATAAGAGGTTTGAATACAGGAATGTTGTTTCATTTCAAATTTCCTGTTTCAGAATCCGAAAGGGTCTGTTTGTCTGCTACAAAAGAAGGTATTTATCTTAATGATACCGTTTGTAAAAGAAAATACATCTTTCATACATTTTCTAAATGTGAGAGCGGCTGCAATATGATATAATGCCGCACAATATAATATAGTGAAGGCTCATACCTTCATAAATGTCAAAGATGGTGGTGCCCAATAGATCTTAAAATGTCTCTTTAAAACAGGTTTTTAGATAAGGAGTGCCTTGGAACTTTTAGTGTGGGTGCAAAAAGATGCTCTAAAAAGACGAAAAAGTAAAAGGGTAAGACAATGCATTATATTCATAAAAATAAGATCGGCGATGATCTACGGATAGTCTGTGGCTGAAAGTAGGAAAGAAAAGCGTGATATTACACTAAAGTTTCGTATCTCTTTATCATGAGAAGTTATGAAGGTTATTAAATAAGTCCATTGTTTTTGCCAAAAGTATTTTCTTTCTTTTTATGTTTGCCGCTCATCTTATGACGCAGTCCGTGGGTATAGCGTAAAATTGATAGGGCATCATCATTTTATGTTTCAGTTCCTCATGTTACTGCCGATCTTGCTTTAAAATGGTTTATAGAAGATATTTTGACTCTTTTTATGTTTTTTATCCATATGCTTCTTCTTGTTTGTGATGTGCGATAGTATGGCTATTCATTAATTCAATAGACGAAGATTTAAAATAAGGGAACCTTACGTTCTTGAGATCTCTCATGTAAATTGTAAAATGATGAGTTATGATTGTAAATCAATGAATTGTTTACGTTAGAAGAACAGATTATAAAAATTTTTGAGCATAGAAACTACTGTGTGTATTATTTTACGGGATCATTTAAATGATAGAGATTAAGAGAAAATGTCTGCATTGATTTCGGTTTATTATGTTAAAATGCGTTAGAGACTGTTGGTTATTGTAAAATGGTTTATCGTTATTTGGAATGACGATGGGGCGTGATTCGAAAAAAATACCTTCAGAGTTCTCATTTTCTCATAAGATTAAGCTGTTTAAGTTCCTCATTGATTGTTACATGAGGGATGTAACAATATTTTAATGATCATTTACAGAAATTTTTTATAAAGGTAGATAAGATTTTATTTTCTCTAATTTATTGTTTTAATTTAAATAATTCATAGCTTTCTTGCAAGAAGATATTTTCCATTTTTTACGGTTATTTGTGTAAGATTTTAAAAATCTACGTTTTTCTTTTTGTGGTGATTGCTGTTGGAAAAGTGATTCTACTTTTACGTAGTTTGATTTTTATAGGGTGGATACGTAGAAATTACTGTTTTTTAATATGATCATCAGAGTTATGAAAGAAACTATTTAAAAGTTATAATGATCGTAGATTCTAATTGAAGCTTCTTGAAATAAAATTGCTTCAAATTGGGTCATTTTGAACTTTTTTTGCCTAAATTTAAACATTTTTAAATAATTTATAATTCTTTTATGTTTTTTTGCGTAGAAGATGATAAGAATTTCTTGTTGTTTAAAGAATTTTATTCCATAGCAAGAATATTGCATCGGCTATCTTAGTGGTTGATGTAAGAGGACAATCGGGGAACCTCCTCCCCCCCCCCGCGTGGATCCCCTAGATTGTCTGGCCTGACTGAGGATTTCCTCAGTCAGGCTTTTTGTAATTATTTTAGGAAATGTAAGGTGTTATTAGGGGGGAAGTGTAAGATCTGTTATTGTTTCGCCTATAGTACCTAAATACATAGAGGGGCGAGTCTTATTGGGCGGATAGTGTTAGCGTATTCATTTTTAATAATTTGATTTTTCTTTATTGAGGCATTGTTGCATGTTATAAGGAGAATCATAAAAGGAAGCTATGTTTGTATTCTGTGATCTTTAGGTAAGAGATAATGGGATCTTTTTCACATCGTATTATTTTTATTTTATTTGTATTTTTTATTTCTGGCGCTGTCTTTTTTGCTTCTCAAAGTAGTGCTGTTTATCAGTTTTTTTCCGGTCGCTCTTCTTTTTCTTCTCAGCAGCTTGATGTAACAGAGGCGGAGTTATTAGAGAGATTATCCGTATCTTTTCCAGATATTATCAAGCATCTTTCTAAAATGACCCCTCAACAGCAAGAGTTGTTTATTGCGCAGCTGCGTCGTGATGTAATTGCGCTTGCTTCTAAAAGTGGTCAGAGTCGTGAGCAGGCTCAAAAATCTGGTGAAACTGTTGCTATGGCTCTCTCGAAAGCGATTTCTCGTCCTTCCGTTGCTAATGCTTATTTTTAGCTATTTTTTTAATCGCGCTTTTGGGTTTTATTTTAAGGAGAAAGAGCTTTTCGTGAAATTTTGAAAAGTGCGAGGAGATAATCAATTTGTAAGGTATTAACAAAATTTATCTCTCAAAAGGTAAGCATTGGAGTATAAGGGTAATGTTGCAATCATTACAGGAGTGATAGAAAGTCTATCAAGGGTATTGGTCCAAGTTAATTGCATTATCAATCGCTACAATGACAAAAGCAGTATTGATTATAATAAAACACGTTAACTGCATTTTATATGCCGGTTATTTTTTTATTTGATATGAGAAAATAAAAATTTTTTAAGAGATATGCTTTTTTGTTCTACGGATTTTAGGATATTTATCCACTTGTATGATTTCTGAAAATGAGGCGCAAGACTGATAAGATGATAGTCTGTGACAAAGAAAAAATATTTGAATGAAGATGAGAGGTCTATTTTTATTTAAAAAGGCTTTGGGGGTATTGAGTTTTCTAACATTTTTCAAAAAAAATAGACACAAGTAAATAGACACAAGTAATTGTTAAGCTTTGTTGTAGGGATAAAAACAGATATAACTTTTTTAGTATATTGTTTTATAATGATAATTTATCATTTTATATTGAATGAGAATCTTAAGAATTGTAAAATCCTCTCATTTTAAATTTATCCATGGTGCAAAAATTAAAATCAGTTTCTTGTATACCACAAGTAGAGGCTTGTGTGGATAAAAACTCTTTTAAAAAGGAATTAAAAAGCTTCTTTGAGACATCTTGAGAGCTAAAAGTCTGTTGCAATATTTTGAATTGGTAAAGAGTATGATGTTTTTAGTATATTTATGAATTTTTTATGCGCAATGATGGGGGGATTTGTTTTGTGATTTTTTGAGGTTTTATCGGACATAAAGAGTGCAGTGGGTGTTTATTAATCAGAGAGACGCGTTGATAACGGTTTATATTTTTTGTGAACCTTTTTTGATATTGAGCATCTTCGGTAAAAAGATGCTCTTGTCTCTCTTTCTTTGAGGGATTGATCTCAATAAAAAAATTAATAATCTTATGTAAAAAATATTACATCTAGTTCAGATGCTATTTTTTTAATATAAAAATTGATTGATACAACAGAGATAGCCGCAAGTTATAGATTATATCATTTTATTTGATACGCTATAAGATTAATTATAGTCTTTTTATTTTTTTATTTTATGATATAGAGAAATCTGAGACTTGTGCATAAAGATATATTCTTTTATTTCATAATTTTAGCTTGAAATTGTCTTACTATTTCCTTTTTAAAGACGTTCTTTTGCTTTCTTTTTTGTATAATACATTTGCAAATTACTTGCGGCTAGAATTTGAGAATGTTTGAGTGAAGAGAAAGAAAATGCAATTTTTGAAAATCTTGTTAAATACAGCATGTGCTGTATTTTTTGTATTTGATATAAGTTGGACTCATAGTGTCTTAAATGTTGCGGAATCAGGAGAAACCTCAGTGATTGTTGCTTCTAAGATTTCTGCTCGTCCTTATGAGTTTCTTATTCAGAAACTTGCGAATAAATATAATGTTCCCGTTAATTTAGCACATGCTGTTGTAAAAATTGAAAGTAATTATAAGGCAGGTATAAAGGGGGCTGCTGGCGAAATAGGTTTGATGCAAATTAAACCCTCTACGGCACGAGGGTTGGGCTTTAGTGGTTCTGTACAGGATTTGTACGATCCTGCGACCAATCTTGAATATGGTATGCGTTATTTGGCAAGGGCCTATAAACTCAGTGGTGGAAGTACGTGTGGTACAATCCTTAAATATAACGCAGGTCATGCTGCAAAAAAAATGAATTCTATTTCAGCGAAATATTGCGCAAAAGTAAAGACTTATCTGGCTTCATTAAAATAAAAACATCTGTTGAGAGAGGTTTGTCATAAAATATTTTAAGATGCTATTTTCACGGAGCAGAAAATGTTTTATAAATCAGTATGTCAGTCGGCTGGGCAGCCGCGCTTGTCTGATACTGAAATACGGCAGGTGAGGAAAGTCCGGGCTCCATGGAAAGACGGTGCCGGGTAACACCCGGCAGGGGTGACCCTAGGGAAAGTGCCACAGAAAGTAAACCGCCTATTTTTATAGGTAAGGGTGAAAGGGTGGAGTAAGAGCCCACCGCGCATTCAGTAATGAATGTGGCAAGGTAAACCCCACCGGGAGCAAGACCAAATAGAAATGACGTGCAAAATTTAATTTGCAGCCGATTTCCGGGCGAGTCATTCGGGTAGGTTGCACGAGGCGGATGGTAACATCCGTCCCAGATGAATGGTTGCCATGTAAAGTGTAAGCTTTACTCTACAGAACCCGGCTTATAGGCCGACTGATATTTCATGATGATACGCGATATTTTATAAGATCAATTATATATGGTCTTTTATGGAGTCGGTGTGTTTGAAATGGACACTTGAGCAAAGGGTGTTAAAAAAAATTATAACATTTCTTTAAGTATAATGCATTAGGATCTGTTTTGGGATAACTTTAGTTTTTTCGTTCATTGTGATTAATATGAAAGTTGAAGGCTAGGTTATTCTAAGATCAGTTGCTATGAGAGAGCTGTTGATTTAAGACAGCATAACTTCAAGACGGATTATTTTGATAAAGCAGGATCAAAGAGCTGAACGCCATATTCCAGTGTTGTTACAGCCAGTTTTGGCTGGGCTTATGCCATTGGTTGGAGCAAAAGTGATTGATGGCACCTTTGGTGCTGGTGGTTATACGCGTGCTTTGTTAAAGGCAGGGGCACAGGTGATTGCTCTTGATCGTGATCCTCATGCTATCAGTGCAGGACAATCGCTTGTTGAAGAATTTTTTCCACGCCTTCGTTTGGTCCATATGGCGTTTTCACAGCTCGATCGTGTCGTTGAAGAGAAGGTGGATGCAGTTATTTTGGATATTGGTGTTTCTTCAATGCAGCTTGATGAAGCAGAAAGAGGTTTTTCTTTTCAAAAAGATGGTCCATTGGATATGCGAATGGCTCAGACTGGTTTTACAGCCAGCGATGTTGTCAATCATTTAAAAGCAAGGGATTTGGCACGTATTTTTAAGATATTAGGGGAAGAGCGTTATGCGGGGCGAATTGCACGGATGATTGAAAAGCGTCGTGTTGTGCAGCCTTTTTTGCGTACAGGTGATTTGGCGTATGCTATCGAAACGTTGATAGGACGTAAGCCGGGAGATCGTATTCATCCGGCAACACGTGTATTTCAGGCTCTTCGTATCTATGTTAATGATGAAATTGGTGAATTGGCATGTGGTTTATTTGCTGCTGAACGCGTTTTAAAAGCTGGAGGCCGTTTGGGGGTTGTCAGTTTTCATTCTCTTGAAGATCGTATGGTCAAAAGATTTTTTTCGGCTCGTTCTGGAGAATGTATGAGATCACGCTATCTGCCAGAAATAAAGGCTGCTCCAGCAACATTTTTTCCTTTGTTTAAAGGTGGGATCACGGCAACTAAAGAGGAGTTACAGAAAAATCCTCGTTCACGTTCTGCGAGGTTGCGTATTGGTGTACGGACTGAAGCAGAGGCTCTTGCAGCAGATATGAAATTATTTGGTTTAGCAGAGATTGCCAGTTTTGAAGGCAGCAAAAAATGACAGTTTTTCGTACATTTGATATGATTTTAGTGTTGATTATGATTTGTATGGCAGGACTTACTTATAAGGTAAAATATGATGTTCAAAAGCGAATGAACGAAGTTCTTCATCTTGAGCATGAAATTGCTGCAGCAAAAAATACGGTAAGTTTGCTTCATGCTGAGTGGGCTGTGATGATAAGGCCTTCACGCATGCAAAAACTTGCGAAACGTTATCAGAAAGAACTTGGGTTAGAGGTTATACAGCCGCGTCAAATCGTGGAGTTTAAAGACATTCCGGTACGGGTACATGATCAAATTGAAGAAGTGATTAAACAAAATATCTTGGAAGATAATCAAGATATTTTGACAAATAATCGGGCTTCTCAGATCAATAGTGTTGTCCAAAAAGGCGCGCAGTAATGAAATCGACTTTTTTATTCTCACAGAAGAAAAAGCGCTTAAAGAATTCGTTGAATAATCATAATGTTTCTGTTCGTCGTCCCTATTCTAGTCGTCCACGTTTGCTTTTTTCGTTGTTCTGCTTTTTAATTTTATATGGCATCATGGGGGCTTGCCTTATTTCTTATGGGTTGGAAGGTGGACAGATTGAAGAAGCAAAAGGGCCTGGAGTTCTTCAATTGATGGCACGGCCTGATATCGTTGATCGTAATGGTCGTTTATTGGCAACAGATATTAAAACTTATTCACTTTTTGCTGAGCCACGACGTATTATTGATGTGGATGAAACAATTGAATTGCTCTCAACGGTTTTGCCTGATCTTAATTGGCAGGAAACCTATAAGCGCTTAAAAAGAAAATCTAGTTTTTCTTGGATACAGCGGGGGTTAACACCAATGCAGAAGACGCAAATTATGGCTCTTGGTATACCAGGAATTGGTTTTCGGACTGAAATTCGTCGTTTTTATCCTGATGGACCTGTAACTTCCCATATTCTCGGTATGGTGAATGTTGATAATCAGGGCATTGCAGGTATGGAAAAATATATTGATGATGCGGGGTTGAGTGCTTTGCGTGCCGCTGGTCTTGCCATGGAAGAATCGTTAAAACAAGTTCAGCTTTCGATTGATGTGCGTGTTCAGGCAATTGTTCATGATGAACTTATTCAGGCTATGAAGCGTTATAAGGCAATTGCTGCAGGAGCTGTTATTTTAAATATACATACGGGGGAAGTTTTGGCGTTGGCATCACTACCAGATTTTGATCCTGGAAATCCTATCGAAGCTTTAAAAAGTGATCGTCTCAATCGGATGACGGCAGGAGCTTTTGAAATGGGATCAATTATTAAAAGTTTTACGACCGCCATGGCACTTGATTCCAATATTTTTCATTTAAACAGTATTATTGATGCTTCAAAGCCAATAAAAGCAAGTAGTGGGTATACTATTCATGATTTTCATGGAAAAAATCGACCCTTAACGTTATGGGAGGTTTTTATTTATTCTTCTAATATTGGTTCTGCTAAAGAGGCATTGGCGATAGGGATTGATAAACATCGTGGTTTTTTACAAAAACTTGGATTACTGGATCGTCTCACAACAGAGTTGCCTGAAGTTGCCCACCCTATTGTGCCACATCATTGGAAGGATATACATTCTATGACGATTTCTTTTGGGCATGGTATGGCAACAACACCCTTGCAAACAGCTGTCGGGGCTGCTGCTTTAATGAATGGTGGTTGGTTAATTGCTCCGACATTTTTAAAACGGACAAAAGAACAAGCTCTGCACCATGCAAAACGGGTTTTGCAGGCTAAAACAAGTCAAAATATGCGTTACCTTTATCAATTAAATAGTGATATTGGTTCTGGACGTAATGCAAAAGTAGAAGGCTATCGTGTAGGTGGTAAGACAGGAACAGCTGAAAAAGTTGAAAATGGAAAATATTCTAAAACAAAAAATTTCAATAGTTTTCTTGCTGCTTTTCCTATTGAAGATCCTGCTTATGTTGTTTTAACAATTATCGATGAACCAAAGCCAGAGGAGGGACAGCGTTCAGCAACAGCGGGAATGAATGCTGGACCAATGCTTGCTAATATTGTTCGTCGCACAGCTAGTTTTCTTGGTGTAAAACCCGATTTTAAAAAAGAATATGAGCCTCTTTTAAGTAAAAAGAGCAATTCAAGTTTCGTTAAACAACGGTAAAATGAATATAAAGGTGCGTTATCATGTTGTTGGGAACAGTTTTTACAGAATGTGTTGAAGATGAAAGTCTTTCTTCAATAGAAATAACAGGAATAAGTGTGGATTCTCGGCAAGTTTTGCCGGGCTATGTTTTTGTCGCTGTTCAAGGAAAAAAAAGTGATGGAAGGCACTATATAGATGATGCGATAAAGCGTGGCGCACGAGCAATCGTTACAGATTATCATGCTGTTCTTGAGGATTTATCTGTTCCCATTTTACGTGTTTCTAATGTTCGTCATAGTTTAGCGTTGGCAGCTGCACGTTTTTACGGTTCTCAGCCTGAAACGGTCGTTGCTGTGACTGGTACAAGTGGTAAAACATCTGTTGTCTCTTTTCTTCGGCAAATTTGGACTTATGCTGGATTTTGTGCTGCGAGTATAGGAACGGTTGGTGTTGTTTCTCCTAAACGGAATGTTTATGGTTCTCTCACAACACCTGATCCGGTCGTCTTGCACCGTCTTCTTTATGAAATTTCTCATGAAGGTGTGACTCATGCAGCTCTTGAAGCTTCTTCGCATGGGCTTGACCAAGGACGACTTGATGGAGTCCGTTTAACGGCTGGTGCCTTTACCAATTTAGGGCGAGATCACATGGATTATCACACGGGGGTAGAGGATTATTTGCGGGCTAAAATGAGGTTGTTTGATACACTTTTGCCTGTATCTGCTCCTGCTTTGATTTTTGCTGATGATGTTTATTCACAAAAGGTTATTGATGTTGTTACACAAGCGCGCCGCCGTGTCTTGACAATTGGTCGTAAGGGGCAATTTATCACGATTAATCGTGTCGAACATCAACGCTCAAAACAGTGTATTGAGTGTCGTGTGGAAAACAATATTTATACATTTGATTTGCCTTTAGCTGGAGATTTTCAGGTCGCCAATGCGCTTATGGCAGCGGGGTTAGCAATTGCAACGGGCGTTTCACCTCGTAAGGTTTTTTCTGCGCTTGAAACTTTGCAGGGGGCACCTGGGCGGTTAGAGTTTGTGGGAAAGACAGAAAATAATGCGCTTGTTTACATTGATTATGCCCATAAACCAGAAGCTTTGGAGCAGGTTTTACTTTCTGTTCGTCCCTTTACGCAAGGGCGCTTGATCGTTGTTTTTGGTTGTGGAGGAGATCGTGATCAAGGGAAAAGACCTTTGATGGGAAAAATTGCGGCGGATAAAGCGGACATTGTTATTGTAACGGATGATAATCCTCGCACAGAAATGCCAGAAAAAATACGCAAGGATATTTTACAGGCGGTGCCAACAGCAATAGAGATAGCAGATCGTGGAGAGGCTATTTCTTACGCGGTGGAGCTTTTGAAAATTGGTGATACATTAATCATTGCTGGAAAAGGTCATGAGGATGGCCAAATTATAGGGCAGACAACTTATCCTTTTTCAGATCGTCTGAAAGCGATAGAAGCTTTAGAGGATCGAAAGAAATGACAGCTTTATGGGATAAGCAAGCACTTGTTGCTGCAGTTAAGGGTGTTGTAATGGGAAGCCTGCCAGAAACTTTTTCTGGGGTTTCCATTGATAGCCGTACTCTTGCGGAAGGGGATGTTTTTTTCTGCATTAAAGGGCATCATCTTGATGGTCATGATTTTGCTGCGCAAGCTTATGAACGAGGTGCAGGCGTTCTTATCGTTGCGGAACACCGTTTGAGGGATATGAAAAAGATATCGGCTCCACTCATTGTCGTTCCTGATGTTTTGAAAGCCTTAGAACAACTTGCACAAGCTGCACGCAAACGTTCAAGAGCTAAGATTATCGCGATAACAGGATCGGTGGGAAAAACAACGACAAAAGAAGCTTTGAAACAAGCACTTGCAACGGCTGGGAATGTTCATGCGAATCTCGCTTCTTTAAACAATTGCTGGGGGGTTCCACTCACTTTAGCGCGGATGCCTGTGGAGAGTGATTATGGTATCTTTGAAATTGGCATGAATCACAGAGATGAAATTCGCCCTCTGGTCAAACTGGTTTGTCCGCATGTTGCTCTCATTACGCATATTTGTGCAGGACATATGGGTTTTTTCAAGGATCTTGAAGAAATAGCAAAGGCAAAAGCTGAAATTTTTGAAGGATTGGATGAGGAAGGCATTGCCATTTTAAATGCGGATAGTGATTTTTTTTCTTATCTCGTTCAAAAAGCAAAGAAATGCGGTGTAAAAAAGATCTTAAGCTTTGGTGAGACTAAAGATGCTGATTATCAAGCGCATGATATACGTCTTCTAACCGATAGTTCTTCTATGATTGTGCGTATTGGGGGGCGGGATAGGGAGGTCCAAATTGGTGCTCCAGGACGCCATATTGTGCAAAATAGTTTAGGGGTTATTGCTGCTTGTGATGCTATGGGGGTTGAGCTAGAGCCTGTTTTTCTTTCTTTTCGCCATTTTTCTTCTCAAAAGGGGCGAGGTGTTCGTTATCGACTGTCTTTATCAAATGGGGGTGAATTTTATCTCATTGATGAAAGCTATAATGCAAATCCTGCTTCTATGCGTGCTGCACTTGAGCTTCTTGCTACAGGACCTGTAGGGAAAGGGGGGCGGCGAATTGCTATTTTAGGAGATATGCTAGAGTTAGGGGAGTATAGTGAAAAGCTTCATCGTGATTTAATAAAACCAATACGTCTTTCTGGTGCTAATCCGGTTTTTCTATTTGGTGAGGCGATGAAATCTTTAGTCAGTGATTTGTCTGCTGGTGTTAAGGTTCATTATGCTGAAAATATTGAGAAAATTTTATCGCTTCTTTTAGCAGAAATTTCTTCTGGGGATCTGCTTATGGTTAAATCATCCAATAGCCTTTGTTCATCAAATATTGTGACTGCATTGCTTGATCGCTATAAAGCGGTTTCTTCATAGTTTTAAGAGGTTTTTTTGTTCCATGATGCTATTTTTTTCTTCGTTTAGTGATTGGCTTCCAGGTGTGAATGTATTTCGTTATATTACTTTTCGCACGATAGCGGCTATGCTTACTTCGGGGCTTATCGTCTTTTTGTTTGGACCTAGCATCATTGCTTCTCTTAAATTGCGGCAGGGTAAGGGGCAACCGATTCGTGCTGATGGTCCTCAAACACATTTTAAAAAGGCTGGAACACCTACAATGGGTGGATTGATGATTTTAACCGGCATTGTGGTATCGGCATTTTTATGGGGTAATTTATCGAATATTTACTTTTGGGTATCGCTATTGGTTATGCTTTCTTTTGGGGGAATTGGATTTTATGACGATTATCTTAAGGTCACAAAACAAACAGACAAAGGATTTTCTGGGAAAGCACGATTAAGCTTGGAGTTTTTTGTTGCGGCAATTGCGGCTTTTGCCATCTTGAAAATTGGCTCATCTGGATTAGCTTTGCCTTTTTTAAAAGATTATCTTATCAATTTGGGCTGGTTTTTTATTCCTTTTTCTGCTTTCGTCATTGTTGCGACGGGTAATGCGGTTAATTTAACGGATGGACTCGATGGGCTTGCTATTGTTCCTGTGATGGTTGCAGCTTTATCTTTTGCTCTGATTGCTTATCTTTCTGGTAATATGAATTTTGCTGATTATCTCCAAATCCATTATGTATCGGGAACAGGTGAATTGGCTGTTTTATTGGGAGCTGTTGTTGGGGCAGGGCTTGGTTTTTTATGGTTTAATGCACCACCTGCAGCTATTTTTATGGGAGATACTGGTTCATTGGCTCTTGGAGGACTCTTAGGGACTGTTGCGGTTGCTACGAAACACGAAATTGTTTTGGTTCTTATTGGTGGGCTTTTTGTTGTGGAAGCTTTTTCGGTCGTTATTCAGGTTGGTTATTTCAAATTAACAAGAAAACGCGTGTTTCTTATGGCACCGATACATCATCATTTTGAGAAAAAAGGCTGGACTGAAAGCCAAGTCGTGATACGCTTTTGGATTATTTCGATTGTTCTCGCTCTCATAGGTCTTTCAACACTTAAATTGCGGTGAGAATGTGATTTCTGTTACGTGTTATAAAGGTCAAAAAGTTGCTCTGTTTGGATTGGGACAGTCTGGACTAGCAACGGCACAAGCATTGATGTGCGGTGGCGCAGAAGTGGTGGCGTGGGATGATAGTCCTTCAAGCGTGCAAATGGCTTTTCGGCACAATATTCCAACACGAGATCTCCGTTATGAAGATTGGTCAGAATTTGTTGCATTGATTGTAGCTCCTGGAGTTCCTTTAAGTTATCCTCAGCCCCATTGGGTTGTTGAAAAAGCACGAAAAAAAAATATAGAAATTATCGGTGATATTGAATTATTTGTTCGTGCGCGCCAGCATTTTTTACAACATTATGGTTTGTGTGACCAAGATGTTCCTTTCATTGCGATTACGGGGACGAATGGCAAGTCAACCACAACGGCTTTACTTGCGCATTTGTTGGAAAAAATGGGCTATGATGTGCAGATGGGGGGAAATATCGGAAAAGCAATATTGACGCTTAAGCCATTTGTTAAAAAACGTATCTATGTGATTGAATGTTCATCATTTCAAATTGATCTTACTCCCTCTCTTCAGCCGACCATTGGACTTTTATTGAATTTAACACCTGATCATATTGATCGACATGGGAGTTTTGCCTGTTATGTGCAAACCAAAAGGCATCTGATTGCTCAGGCTTCTCAGGCTTTCATTTCAGTTGATGATGCAGCTTGTCGGGTTTTATATCAACAGTTACTTCATGATGGGAAGCAAATTGAGGCAGTTTCCAAGGATCATTTTGTTGAAAATGGTTTTTATGCAGATGGGACCAAGCTCTTTTCTGTTCGTCAAGGACAGCGTCATATGCTTGCAGATCTTGCTCCTATGGCGGTGTTACGTGGGAGTCATAATGCGCAAAATGCCCTTATGGCATTAGCAACGTTGCAGGCTTTAAAAATAACCGATCCTTCTGTGAACAAGCATTTGGCAAGTTATAAAGGGTTGGATCATCGTATGCAGCAGGTGCGTAAAATGGGGGCGGTTTTGTTTATCAATGACAGCAAGGCTACTAATGCAGATGCAACAGCTCCTGCGCTTTCCACCTTTAATGATATTTTTTGGATTGTTGGGGGACAGGCAAAAAAGGGAGGAATAGAGTCTCTTAGAGAATTTTTTCCTAAAATTCGTAAAGCCTATTTGATTGGGAGCGCGGCGGAAGAATTTGCTCGCACTATTGGATCTTCTTTTCCCTTTTCTATGAGCTTAACTTTGAAAAATGCGGTGCGTGAAGCAGCTGTTGACGCAATGGGTTGTAAGGAAAAAGAGGTGACGGTTCTTTTGTCACCTGCTTGTGCAAGTTATGACCAATTTAAAAATTATGAAATGCGAGGCGAGGCATTTGTCTCTTTTGTGATGCAGTTACAATAAAAAAGCATCAGTTATAAAAAAATATTTTTGCGTTAAGACTCCAGAATCTTTTTTTGTGTAATTTAGTTTTTAAAGTGTTTGTTAAACAGGCTGGGGAACCATATCACTTTGAGATAATTTATAAAATGGATAAGGTGGATACCATGGTGACGCGTGCAGATAGAGATCCAATTGCTAATTGGTGGTGGACGATTGATCGCTCTATCTTTGCAGCTTGTTTAATTTTAATGGGAATTGGCATTATGCTGTCTTTTGCTGCCAGCCCTATTATTGCAAAAAAAATCGGAATTGCTGATAGTTTTTATTTTGTTCGGTGGCATATCATTTTCAGCATTTCAGCATTTTTTACGATGGTTACCATTTCTTTTTTTTCGCTTTCTAATATTCGTCGTTTATGTGCTCTTTTGCTCATTGTAACGCTTGCTCTTATGGTTGCAACCTTATTTTTGGGTCCAGAATTAAAGGGAGCAAGGAGGTGGATTCTACTATTTGGTTTTTCTGTACAGGCTTCAGAGTTTATGAAGCCAGCTTTTGTGGTTATGTCCGCTTGGCTTTTTTCGGAACAGATACGCAAGAGGGGCATTCTGGGTTATACGTTAGCGATTCTACTTTATGGCATTTGTTGTGTGCTTCTGGTTTTGCAGCCTGATATTGGACAAACAGTTTTAATAAGTGCAACATGGGGGGGGCTGTTTTTTATTGCTGGTGTCCCTCTTACTATTATTTTTCTCTTTCTTATTTTAGGCGTTGTAGGAATTATTTTAGCTTATTTTTTTCTGCATCATGTGCGCGAGCGGATCAATGGTTTTTTGACAGGTGAAGGAGATACTTTTCAAGTGGATGTGGGACGTGAGGCTATTTTGAATGGTGGTTGGTTTGGGCAAGGTCCTGGGGAGGGCACAGTAAAACGTATCATTCCTGATAGCCATACAGATTTTGTATTTTCCGTTGCTGCTGAAGAATATGGTATTATTCTTTGTTTATTAATTATGATGCTGTTTGGCTTTATCGTTATGCGTTCATTGTATATAGCCATGAATACACGTGATTCCTTTATACGTCTTGGTATTACTGGCATAGCAATGATGATTGGCTTTCAATCAGCTATTAATATGGCTGTTAATCTTCACTTAATTCCTCCCAAAGGCATGACATTGCCTTTTATTTCTTATGGTGGTTCTTCGATGGTGGCGATTGCGTTTTCAATGGGCATTTTGCTCAGTTTAACACGTCGTTGGCCAGAAGCACGCCTTTCAGCTTTTTCTTCCTCTTCTGTCTTGGATACGCCTTATGAATGATAAAAAAGTTATTGTTTTGGTGGCTGGTGGTACAGGTGGACATCTTTTTCCTGCTGAAGCCCTTTCTGTTGAATTAAGGAAGCGTGGATATGATGTTCATTTAATAACAGATGAAAGAGCACGACCTTTTGTTCGGTGCTTTGATGAAGAGCATATTCATATCGTTTCATCGGCAACATTTATACGACATCATCCTTTTTCTCTAATAAAGACGTTTTGGTCTTTGCTAAAGGGAATGGGGCAATCGTTGGTGTTGTTTTATAAATTACGTCCTGTTCTTGTTGGAGGATTTGGGGGGTATCCGAGCTTTCCTCCTCTTTTTATTGCGGCTTTAACGAGGCGTGTGACATTTATTCATGAACAAAATGCTGTTATGGGGCGTGCCAATCGGGTGTTGGCAATTTTTGTGCGTGCAATTGCTGGTGGTTTGTTGTCGCCAAATGGCGCTTATGCTCATAAAATACTTTTGACGGGGAATCCTGTCCGTGAGGCTGTGTTGAAGGCGGCCAAAATTCCTTATCATTCTTCAGAAGGGGAAAAGCCATTTAATTTTTTGATTTTTGGAGGTAGCCAAGGGGCTTCTGCTTTTTCACATATTGTTCCAGAAGCTATTGCTTTATTTGATGATAAGAACCGTAAACGTTTACGAATTGTACAGCAAGTCCGCGGTGAAGCAGGAAGGTTGATCAAAATCTATCGTGATATGGGGGTACAAGCAGAAGTTGCTCCTTTCTTTGATGATATGGCTGAACGTATGGCACATGCTCATTTTATTTTGTCGCGCGCTGGGGCTTCGTCCGTTTGTGAGATAGCGGTGATTGGTAGACCTGCTTTGCTTGTTCCCTATCCCCATGCTTTAGATCATGATCAGGCTGCCAATGCAGCTCTGCTTGCTCGTGTAGGTGGTGCGCAAATTGTATCAGAAAAAGATTTAAATGCACAAAAGCTTTTTTCTCTTTTAATGCACGCTTGTTGTGCGCCCCATTTATTGGAAAAACAAGCGCTTGCTGCAAAAAAAGTTGGACAACCTCATGCAACCCGTTGCCTTGCTGATATGGCTGAGTCCTTAATTGCAGGGCGATTGTTGTCAGATATAAAAGAGGAGCTTTTTAATGAAAATGCCACTTGATATAGGCGTTATCCATTTTATCGGAATCGGGGGGATTGGTATGAGTGGAATTGCGGAGGTTTTTTATAATCTTGGCTATAAAGTTCAAGGGTCAGATCAAGTTGAAAGTGCAAATGTTGAACGTTTGCGGAAAAAAGGAATTAACGTTCATATAGGTCATTGTGCTGAAAACTTAGGGAATGCAGAGGTTGTTGTTTTTTCTACTGCCGTTAAAAAAACAAATCCTGAGTATATTGCTGCAAAGGAAAGACATTTGCCGCTTGTCAGACGTGCAGAAATGTTGGCGGAGCTAATGCGGTTTCGGCGTGCAATTGCAGTGGGTGGTACACATGGTAAAACAACAACCACATCAATGGTCGCAGCCCTTCTTGATGCTGGTCATTTTGATCCAGTGGTGATTAATGGCGGTATTATTAATGCTTATGGTACGAATTCTCGTACAGGAGATGGCGATTGGATGATTGTTGAAGCTGATGAAAGTGATGGTACATTTTTAAAGCTGCCTGCTGATATTGCTGTTATTACTAATATTGATGCTGAGCATTTGGATCATTATGGAAGTTTTGATGCTGTGCGTGAGGCTTTTCGGCAATTCGTAGAAAATGTTCCTTTTTATGGTTTTGCTGTTTTGTGTCTTGATCATCCAGAGGTTCAGTCATTGGCGGGCCGTATTGATGATCGTTGGGTGATCACTTATGGTGCAAATCCACAAGCGGATGTTCGTTTTCTTAATCTTTCGATGGATGGTCAAAAAACGCATTTTGATGTTCTTGTTCGCTCACGCAAAACAGGAAGAAAGATTGAGTTGAAAAATTTGCTTTTGCCCATGGCAGGGCAGCATAATGTTGCCAATGCAACGGCGGCGATTGCTATTGCGCATGAACTTGGCATTTCAAATGAAGCTATAAAAAGGGGCTTAGCAGAATTTGGCGGAGTAAAACGGCGTTTTACGCGAACAGGAAGTTGGCATGGCATTGAAATATTTGATGATTATGGACATCATCCTGTTGAAATAAAGGCTGTTTTGCGTGCAGCACGTGAGAGTGCAAAAGGGCGTGTTATTGCGATTGCACAACCCCATCGATATTCACGTTTGTATCATTTATTTGATGATTTTTCTGCTTGTTTTAATGATGCAGATACAGTGTTGATTACGCCCGTTTATGCGGCTGGTGAAGAGCCTATTGTAGGATTTGGTTCTCTAGAATTGGTAGAGCATATTAAAATGGCGGGTCATCGTGATGTGCGCTTGATACATAGTCTGGAAGATGTTGTGTCTCTTGTCTCAAAATTTGCTCAGGCAGAGGATTATGTTGTTTTTCTTGGTGCTGGCAATATCACACAATGGGCTTGTGCGTTGCCTCATCAATTAGCGGTATTGGATGGTCATGGTAAATTTTCAACACATTGATGGTGAGGCGCTATTGGCGCAATTGCAACCACTGTTGGGTGGCGTGAGAGGAAAGCTTACACCTAATGTTGAGATGCGTAAGGTAACGTGGTTTCGCACGGGCGGGTTGGCAGAGCTTTTTTATCAGCCTGTTGATGAAGAAGATTTGGCTCTCTTTCTTCAAAATTTGCCTGAATTTGTTCCTGTAACAATTGTCGGTATTGGTTCTAATCTTCTGGTGCGTGATGGGGGGGTTCCTGGTGTTGTGATTCGTCTTTCGCCAAAAAAATTTGGGCAAGTGAAGCAAGTTTCTCCAAAAGGCTTTTTAGTTGGTGCTGGTACGGCGGATAAACATTTAGCTGCTGCCGCTTTAGAAGCTGAGATTGCAGGTTTTCATTTTTATCATGGTATTCCTGGAGGTCTTGGAGGAGCTCTCAAAATGAACGCGGGTGCGAATGGTGTTGAAACTGCAGCGCGTGTTGTCGAGGTCTATGCGCTGGATCGTAAAGGGCAACGTCATATCTTGAGTGTGAAAGATATGCATTATTCCTATCGCCATTGTGATATTCCTAAAGATTTTATTTTTACGGCTGCTTTATTAGAAGGAAGACTCGGCAATAAAGATGATATTCGTGCTGCTATGGATGAAGTTGCCCTCCACAGAGAAACAGTGCAACCTATTCGCGAAAAAACAGGGGGGTCAACTTTCAAAAATCCTGAGAATACATCCGCGTGGCGCGTGATTGATGAAGCAGGGTGTCGTGGTTTACAGATTGGTGGCGCTCAAATGAGTGAAATGCACTGTAATTTTATGATTAATACAGGGCAAGCAACAGGATATGATCTTGAAGCATTGGGAGAAACAGTGCGTGCGCGTGTTTTTGCAAATTCAGCCCATCTTTTACAATGGGAAATAGAGCGTATTGGTCAATTTGAGCGTGGTCGAAGTGTTTCTCCTTTTGATCCATTTCATTGATTTATTGTTCACTAAAAAAGTGAAAATAAAAAATTGAGTCATTTCAAAGAGATAATAAAAAAATTCTATTAAGAATCAATAAATTAACAAAGAATCTCTTGCATCAGGCTTTTGAGTCTGATTCATTATGCAAAATGCTAGGTTATTGATTCGCAAGGATAAACTTTGTTTTTCCTGTATGTGGTGCTGATGTATTCTATATAGACTACATATAGTATGCGAAAGAGGGTGATTTATTATGAAAGATAAACATATAGCTGTGTTAATGGGAGGTTTTTCTTCTGAACGGTCTATAAGTTTATCTTCGGGGGCGGCGTGTGCTGATGTTCTAGAGATGCAGGGGTATCGCGTGAGCCGCGTGGATGTTGACGCTCATATTGCTTCTGTTCTTGAACAGTTGCAGCCCGATATTGCCTTCAATGCATTGCATGGTCCATTTGGTGAAGATGGCCGGATCCAGGGGATTCTTGAATATTTAAAAATTCCTTATACCCATTCTGGTGTGATGGCATCCGCTTTGGCAATGGATAAGGGACGTGCAAAAATTATCGTTGAAAATTTTGGGGTTTGTGTTGCTCCTTCTCGTATCATGAGCCGCTTTGCTTTGGGACAAACGCATCCCATGGAGCCTCCTTATGTAATTAAACCTGTGTGTGAAGGATCAAGTTTTGGTGTTGTCATTGTCCAGGAAAATGAAGCAGCACCGCCGCATAGTATTGGGGGAGCTGAGTGGGGGTATGCTGATGAGGTGATGATTGAAAAATATATTCCTGGTCGTGAATTGACTTGTGCTGTTTTGGGGAATGAAGTGCTGGATGTGTGTGAAATTCTTCCCGATAAACACTTTCCATTCTACGATTATGGCTCGAAATATAAAACGGGTGGTTCTCTTCACATTTGTCCTGCACAACTTTCACTAAATATTTACCAAAGTGTGCAAAGAATGTCTTTAGCAGCCCATCAGGCGATAGGGTGTCGAGGTGTTAGCCGTTCTGATTTTCGTTTTGATGAGAAAACGGGAGAATTGGTTTGGCTTGAAATTAATACGCAACCCGGTATGACATCGACGTCTCTTCTTCCTGATATTGCAAAAGCGAGCGGCCGTACTTACGGCGATATTGTTCAATGGATGGTGGAGGACGCATCATGTATGCGTTGAATGTTAATAAAACAAATGTTCCGATGGAGGTGCTTTCAGTGCCGGCTTTGCCACGTCTTTATCGTCGTTTTCTCCGGTTTATGTTTGAGTTTGTTTTTGTCAATATTCATATTCCACGCCATTTCGGCTCTTTTGCTGTTGTATGGTTTTTCTTTGTTACGGCTTTTTATGGACTTTCATCAAGTGGTCAGATGGCTGTGATCGTAAATACGATCATATTGGATAGTAGTTTTGTGGTCACTCATGTCGATATAAGCGGTAATAAGCGCTTGGCAAAGCAGGATATTTTTAAAATTTTAAAACTTGATGTTGCGCCTTCTATATTCACTTTTGATGTTGAAAGAGCACGTTCTCTTTTGGAAAAACAGGCTTGGGTGCAATCGGCTAATGTTCAGAAAATTTATCCCAATAGAATGCGCATTTCCATTGTGGAGCGTGAACCCTATGCCATTTGGCAACATGATGGCATAATGGATATTGTTGATAATACAGGTCGTGTCATTGTGCCTTTTAAAGGGGAAATTGTTCGGGATTTACCTCTTGTGGTTGGGCAGGGTGCACAAAATGCTGCTAAAGTGTTTATTCAAGCGCTGTCAGTCTATCCGGAAGTATATGATCGTATTCGTGCTTTTGTGCGGGTAGGTGATCGACGTTGGGATCTTGTTTTGAATAATGGAATGCGCGTTATGTTGCCTGAAAATGGTGCTCTTGAAAGGCTTTCTTCTCTTTCTTCGTCCGGTACAATGCAAGATCTTTTATCTCGCGATATTCTCAGTGTTGATTTACGTCTTGCTGATCGAATTACTGTTTCTTTATCAGATGAAACGTTGGAGCGTTATCATACTACTGTAGCAGAAGAAGAACGTATTTTAAAAGCGCGAAAGGCAGGAAGCCTATGATGCTACTCAGATCACATCATTTGAAGGGGCGTAAAACACGTTTTTTAACGGTACTTGATGTCGGTTCAAGTAAGATTGTTTGTCTTATTGCTTGTTTGCGTCCTTTGAAGCATGCACACTATTTACATGGTCGTACACATTCTACGGAAATTCTAGGCTTTGGAGTGCAGCGTTCACGTGGTATTAAATCCGGTGTTGTCATGGATATGTTTGCAGCAGAACAATCAATAAGATTGGCTGTTGATGCGGCAGAAAAAATGGCGGGTTTGGTGGTGGATTCAGTGATTGTGAATTTTTCCTCAAGTCGATTACAAAGTGCTTTGATTAATGGAAAGGTTCATTTGAATGGTCGTGAAGTCACCAAGCGTGATATGCGTATGGCCTTTTCAGATGTTTCGCGTAAAGCCTTTGATGCTGAACGTCATGTTATGCACTCAGTTCCAGTTTCTTATGTATTGGATGGAGATAAAGGAATTTTTGATCCTATTGGCATGGCAGGGGAAACATTTGGTGTCGACGTGCATGTGGTAACAGCAGAAACAGCCTCTTTGCGTAATTTGGAAACTTGTATTAATCGTGCACATTTGAGTGTTGAAGCAATGGTTGCTACTCCCTTTGCAAGTGGTCTTGCTGTCTTGATGAATGATGAGGCGCGTTTAGGGGCTGCATGTATTGATTTTGGTGGTGGAACAACAACATTTTCAGTGTTTTTTGAGGGGAAATTTATTCATGCAGATGCTCTTGCTGTTGGGGGGCATCATGTCACTCTTGATGTTGCGCGCGGATTTTCTATGTCTTTAACAGAGGCGGAACGTTTAAAAGTTGTTTATGGTTCAGCACTTTTAACAAGTGCTGATGAGCGGCAAATGATTAATGTAGCAGAAATTGGGAGTGAACAGCGTGAAACTCAATATCCTCGCGCGGTTCTTGGGCGTATCATTCGTGCGCGTGTTGAAGAAATTTTAGAAATGGTCCGTGATTGTTTAAATCGTTCTGGTTTTGGTCACATCATTGGTAAACGTGTTATTTTGACTGGGGGAGCAAGCCAGTTAACAGGATTGCCAGAAATGGCACGTACTATATTAGGAAGAAATGTTCGTATCGGGCGGCCTTTAGGTATTTCGAGGCTTCCTTCTCTTGCAAAAGGGGCGGCGTTTACATCTGCTGTTGGGTTGTTAATTTATCCGCAATTGGTGGGTTTTGAAGAAAAAACAATGCAGGCGGCAGGAAATCATTTATCGATGGGCACGCGTGGGTATTTTCAGCGTGTTGGTCAGTGGTTGCGTGAGAGTTTTTAGTTAAGTCTAGTTGGATAAATTTCATCGCTTTGGCTTGCGGTGTCTTATGAGAAGGAAAAGAAAATGACGATTAATCTGCATCGGCCAGATATCGCGGAATTGAAGCCACGCATTACCGTTTTTGGTGTTGGAGGTGGTGGCGGGAATGCCGTGAATAATATGATAAATGCTGGTCTTCAGGGAGTTGACTTTGTTGTTGCAAATACGGATGCACAGGCTTTGGCTATGTCAAAGGCTGAACGTGTTATCCAACTTGGGGCAGCTGTGACAGAAGGTTTGGGTGCTGGTGCTTTACCGGAAGTTGGACAAGCGGCGGCGGAGGAATGTATTGATGAAATTATTGATCATCTTGCAGACTCTCATATGGTTTTCATTACTGCTGGTATGGGGGGAGGAACTGGAACAGGAGCTGCTCCCGTTGTTGCTCGCGCAGCGCGTGAAAAAGGTATTTTGACTGTTGGTGTTGTGACAAAGCCGTTTCAGTTTGAAGGTGCACGCCGTATGAAAACGGCAGAGGCTGGTATTGAAGAATTACAAAAGTCTGTCGATACATTGATTGTTATTCCCAATCAAAATCTTTTCCGTATTGCAAATGATAAGACAACGTTTGCTGATGCTTTTGCTATGGCTGACCAAGTGCTTTATTCTGGTGTTGCTTCCATTACGGATTTGATGATTAAAGAGGGGTTGATTAACCTTGATTTTGCTGATGTTCGTTCTGTTATGCACGAAATGGGGCGAGCCATGATGGGAACGGGTGAGGCATCTGGTGATGGGCGTGCTTTGGCTGCGGCTGAAGCTGCTATTGCAAATCCATTGTTGGATGATACCTCTATGCGTGGGGCGCGTGGTTTATTGATTTCTATTACGGGTGGTCGTGATATGACTCTCTTTGAGGTTGATGAAGCTGCTAATCGTATTCGTGAAGAAGTAGATGCTGATGCGAATGTGATCTTTGGCGCTATTGATGATGAGTCATTGGAAGGTGTTATTCGTGTTTCTGTGGTTGCCACCGGTATTGATCGTGAAGTTAGTGATGTGGTTCAGTCCTCTCATCCTCAGATTCAAAGGCCTGCTTCTTCAATACGCAAGAGCGATCCTGGAACGTCACATAGTTCTTTTCATGTTCAATCATCGCCTCTGCGTTCTGAGTCAATGGTAGAAGTGATCGAATCACTTGAAATAGAGAAGGGTAAATCAACCGGAGAACAGTTCCGTCCCAAAAGTCAAATTTTTGCACAACCTGCAGAAGCAATGACGACACGAAGTGCCTCGAATGCTGTTGCGTATGGTTCAAATGCTGTTCAGGAACAGAGATCCAATGTGCCTCGTATGCAAGTAAGCCGTGGTTCTCAACAGGCGATGACGGCTCCTGTGAGTATGGAGGCAACAGCGCATGTTCTTGATGAGATGACAGGGCTTGTGAAGCAAAAAGAAAAGCCAGTGCAACCAAAACAAATGCAACAAATGCAAGCGCGCGCTCCAATGCGTATGCCTGAGTTAAAGGATTTTCCTCCTGTTGCGCATGGACAAAGCCAAAGAACATTTGTGACGGATCAGGGTCCTCGTAATCTTTGGCAGCGTTTGAAACAGAGCTTGACACATCGTGAAGAAGCTGAGCCAGAAGCGAGGCTGGAGCCTGCTGTTAGCTCGTCTCAGCAGAAAGAGTCTCATGTTTACAATAAAAACTCTCAGGCGCTTTCTCAAGATGCTTCTGTTTATGTTCCACGTCGTTCTGGTGAGCTGCATCCTCAGGTACCACAAGATCAGCGTACTTTTATAAGTGAAGAAGATCAGTTGGAAATACCAGCATTTTTACGTCGTCAGGCAAATTAATTGATGAAAAATGAGGTAAAGTAAGAAATTTTATTATTTCTTTAATGATCAGACAAAAATTATACAGTAAAATATATTACTGTTTTTTGGATAAAATACTTTGTTTTAAAAAAAACCGCTTACAATAAGCGGTTTTTTTATTATTTACTATGAATATTTTTTATAGTTTTATAAATTTTGTTAAAAGATGTACAAGCAATTTAATAAAATGATATGATGAATTTAGTACCAAAATATCAGTCTACTCTTAAAAAAGCAGTAACATTTAAGGGGATTGGCGTTCATAGTGGCTGTTTGTCAGTGGTAAAGGTTTGTCCAGCGGATGTTGGGTGTGGTATTGTTTTTAAGCGTTGTGGATTAGACGGAACAGAGAAAATATTTCAAGCCCATGCATCGCAAACAGGAGAAACTGAATTATCGACAGTACTTGGAGATGGAGATGTAAGGGTTGAAACAATTGAACATTTGATGGCGGCAATTGCTGCTTATAATTTGGATAATCTTATTATTGAAGTGTCACATAATGAGATTCCTATTTTGGATGGTTCAGCGTGGCTATATTGCCAAGCTTTTGAAGATGTTGGTATTGTACAGCAAAATGCGTTGCGTTCTTATTTCATTATAAAAAAGCCGGTGCGAGTTGAAGGAGCTCATGGTGTTGCAGAGCTTTTGCCATTCGATGGACGTCGTTTTGATATAACGATCTCTTTTCCTTCTTCTGCTATTGGTAAGCAACATTTCAGTTTTGATCTTACCACACGAGGGTTTAGGGATGATTTGTCACGTGCGCGCACTTTTGGTTTTATCAAAGACGTGGAAGAATTAAGGCTTTCTGGAAAGGCGAGAGGCGCTTCTTTGGAAAATTCTCTTGTTATCGACCTTAATGATAAAATTTTAAATCCCGATGGTCCTTATTGGGAGAATGAATGTGTTCGGCACAAGATGCTTGATGCGATTGGTGATACTGCTTTGCTTGGGGCACCTTTTATTGGATTATTTCGTTCTTATTGTAGTGGGCATAGAATTAATGCGCAATTGGTGAAGGCTGTTTTGGCAGACGAATCATATTATGAAAAGAGCTTTTTAGAGAAAAAGTAAAAAAATTGGCAAGATTTTTTTATCGTTTATTTGATTTTTAAGGGGATGATTGACCTAAACTGCTAAATTGGTTATGTGGATTTTAAAGTGATATGGTATAAAAACTTTAATAAATTGTTTTTGCTACAAGGTGATATTCTCTGGAGGCCGGAAAAACTATGAAAAAATCTCATGTGTGCATTGGAAATATGACATATAGAAAATCTAACATTGTACGCAAGATATTGGGGGTGGTACTTTTAGGAAGCACCTGTATGTTAGCGGGATGTCTCTTTAAAGAGAAAAATACCCTTGATCCATCTGCTTATGTTTTGAAAATAGAGCCACCAGATGTTCTCTATAATCAGGCGCTTGCTAGCCTTGAAAGTGGGCGTCTTGGGGATGCATCGAAGAAGTTTTTGAAGATTGAAAAACAGTACGCTTATACAGACTGGGGGCGTAAATCTTTGGTCATGGGTGCTTTTACTAATTATCGACTCGGAAAGTATGATGATTCAATTAGTATGGCTCAACGCTATATTACTCTTTATCCAGGGTCGACTGACTCGGCTTATGCGTACTATATTATTGGTCTTTCTTCTTTCCGTCGGATTCCTGATGTTACACGTGATCAACGTGATACGAAACGTGCTATTGCTGCTATGCAGCTTCTTATAGAGCGTTATCCTAATTCTGAGTATGTCAAGGATGCTAAGGATAAAATCCGTTTTGGTCGCGAACAGCTGGCTGGTAAAGAAATGCAGATTGGCCGTTATTATGAAGAGGGGCGGCGTTACCTTGCGGCAAGTAGACGGTTTCGTACCGTGGTTGAAGAGTATTCTGATACAAATCAAATTGAAGAAGCGCTTTTCCGCTTGACTGAGGTTAATCTTGCTCTCGGCTTAACGGCGGAAGCACAGACGGCAGCAGCTATTTTAGGACGTAATTATCCCAAAAGTGAGTGGTATAAATTTTCTTATAATCTCTTGCAGAAGAATAAAATATCACCACGTGAGCATAAATCTTCTTGGATCTCAAATGCTTTAGGTGGTGACAAGAAGAGGGTACGTTGATTCTCTATGTTGGTACAGCTTTCGATTCATAATATTGTTTTGATCGAAACGCTCGATATTCATTTTACAGCGGGGTTGACGGTTTTAACTGGAGAAACGGGTGCGGGGAAGTCTATTCTCCTTGATGCTTTATCACTTGCTCTAGGGGGGCGGGGTGATGCTTCGCTTGTGCGTCATGGGGCTGACCGCGGGCAGGTCACAGCTGTTTTTGATGTGTCTGTTTCACATCCTGCACGTCAACTTATTCGTGAGAATGGTCTTGATGATGAGGGTGATATTATTTTACGACGTGTGCAATCAAGTGATGGACGTAGCCGTGTTTTTATCAATGATCAGGTGTCTAGTGTTGCATTGATGCGGAGTGTTGGCCGTTTGCTGGTTGAAATCCATGGACAACATGATGATCGTGCGCTTGTTGATGTTGCTACACATCGCCAATTATTAGATGCCTTTGGTGGTCTTGAAGATGAAGTGGAAAATTTGCGTCAGTGTTATCACACATGGCGTGAATTTGAGGAGCGTTTGCAACGGCAGCGTCTTAAAGTAGAGAGTGCTGTACGGGAGGTTGATTATCTTCGTGCGTGTGTAGAAGAGCTTGAAAAGCTTGATTTTAAAGTTGGTGAAGAGGAAGCTCTTTCTCTTCGTCGTGCTGATATGCTTAAATTAGAAAAAATAGCGACAGATATTAAAGAAGCGGATGATCTTTTAACGGGTCAAAAATCACCAATCCCAGTACTTTCTAATTTGGTGAGGCGTTTGGAGCGGAAAATTCCTGAGGCGCAAGAACTTATTGCACCAGTGGTGAAATCTATTGATGAGGCATTGCATGCACTTGCAACAGCACAAGAAGGTATTGAGACGGCAATACGAGCATTAGATTTTGAACCTGATGAATTGGAACGGATAGAAGAGCGTCTTTTTGCTCTTCGGGGTTTTGCTCGTAAATATCAAGTTTCTGCGGATGAATTGGTTCAGTTACGCGATAAAATGGATGCTGAACTGGCTGACTTTGAAGAGGCTCAGACCATATTGACACGTTTTGAAGATGAGGCAGAGCAGGCAAAGAAAAATTATGATACATTGGCGCAAGCCTTAACAATAAAGCGTCGGGAGACAGCAAAGCATTTATCTGAAAGTGTTATGGCTGAGTTGCCGGCATTGAAGTTAGAGAGGGCTGAATTTATTGTTGAAATGCAAAGTGATATGGAAAAGCGGAGTGCAGAGGGATGTGATCGTATTGAATATTGGGTGCGGACAAATCCTGGAACACGTGCTGGGCCGATGCTTAGTGTGGCTTCTGGCGGTGAATTATCCCGTTTTTTGCTGGCATTAAAAGTTGTTTTATCTGATCGAGGATCAGCACCGACGCTGATTTTTGATGAAGTTGATACAGGCGTTGGGGGGGCTGTTGCAGCGGCTATTGGGCAACGGTTGCAACGCTTATCAGAACATGTCCAAGTTTTCGCTATTACGCATGCTCCACAGGTTGCATCGAAAGCGCATGGTCATTTTCTTATTTCAAAAATTGAGAGTCATGATAAAGGACGCTTTGTTACTGCGATTCATAAAATGAAAGAACATGAGCGTGCAGAAGAAATTGCCCGTATGTTGGCTGGAGAACAGATTACTGAAGAAGCGCGTGCAGCGGCTCAAAAGCTTCTCGCATAAAGGTAATTAGTCAGCGATAAAAATACTGGAAAGCTTATATTTATTGAGATTCACTTGATAAGGAGGCGTGGGAGGCCCTTGTGACAGCGCTTGTAATTTGGAATAGATTTTATGAACAAAGATGCAGATAAAAATCTCACAGCTGTTGAAGCAGAACGTGAATTAGAGTGGTTGGCAAAAGAGATTGCACGTCATGATGTGCTTTATAATCGTGATGATCAGCCTGAAATTTCTGATGCAGAATATGATGCTTTACGTCGTCGTAATGCAGAAATTGAAGCTCTTTTTCCAGAACTTATACGTATTGATTCTCCTTCACATAAAATTGGAGCACCAATTTCTGAAAAATTTGAAAAATCTGTTCATGCACAGCCTATGCTTTCACTTGATAATGCGTTTAGCTCTGAAGATGTTACTGAATTTGTTGAGCGTATTCGTCGTTTTTTACGGCTTCCAGAAACACAAGTGTTGGAAATAACAGCGGAGCCAAAAATTGATGGTTTATCTTTGTCTTTGCGCTACGAAAAGGGGCAGCTTGTGCGTGCGGCAACGCGTGGGGATGGAACTGTCGGTGAAAATGTGACGGCAAATGCCCGAACAATTGCTGATATTCCACAAGTTTTGCAAGGTGATTTTCCTGATATTATTGAGGTGCGTGGTGAAGTTTATATGGGGCGGGAGGATTTCCAAGCACTAAATATCAGCCAACAAGAGAAGGGCAAGTTAACCTTTGCCAATCCTCGAAATGCGGCGGCTGGTTCTCTCCGTCAGCTTGATTCACGGATAACTGCTAGCAGAAAACTTCAATTTTTTGCTTATGCTTGTGGTGAGGTGAGTGAAATATTGGCAGAAAGTCAAATGGAGATGATGAAAAAGCTAAAAGAGTATGGCTTTGTTATCAATCCATTAACAAAAGTCTTTAAGACAGTAGAAGACATTATTTGCTATTATCACGATATCGAAGAATGCCGTCATTCTTTAAGCTATGATATTGATGGTATTGTTTATAAGGTTAATGATTTGATGCTCCAAAAGCGTTTGGGGTTTGTTGCTCGTTCGCCGCGTTGGGCAATAGCGCATAAATTTCCAGCAGAAAAAGCAATGGCGCTTTTGGAAGATATTGACATTCAGGTCGGTCGTACGGGAGCTTTGACGCCTGTTGCACGCCTTACACCTGTTACTGTTGGTGGGGTGGTGGTGACCAATGCCAGTTTGCATAATGAGGATTATATTAAGGGAATTGGTCATAAAGGAGAGCCCATTCGTGAAGGGCGTGATATCCGTGTAGGCGATACCGTGATTGTACAACGCGCTGGTGATGTGATCCCTCAAATTGTTGATATTGTCATTGAAAAACGCCCGAAAGATGCTGCTGTTTTTATTTTTCCTCATTTTTGTCCAGCTTGTGGGAGTCATGCTGTTCGTGAAGTGGGAGAAGCCGTGCGTCGATGCACCGGTGGGCTTATTTGTCCTGCACAAGCGATTGAACGTATTCGTCATTTTGTTTCACGCAATGCCTTTGATATTGAAGGACTTGGGAAAAAACAAGTGGAATTCTTTTTCCATGTTCAAGATGAGGCGCTTTGTATTCATACACCAGCCGATATTTTTACTTTACAACGGCGCCAAGAAAAGTCTTTGATACGTTTGGAAAATATGGAAGGTTTTGGTACTGTTTCAGTGCGAAAATTGTATGATGCCATTAATGCGCGTCGAGAAATTCCTTTGAGCCGTTTTTTGTTTGCATTGGGGATTCGTCATGTTGGCGAAGTGAATGCACGTCGCCTTGCACGTGCTTATAAAAATTATACAGCTTTTGAGACTGCGGCTATGGAAGCATTTATGCCATGTGATAAGGAAAATGAAGAAGGAAATGAGGCTTGGATAGAGCTTACCAATATCGAAGGAATTGGACCACAGGTAGGGAGCGCAATTGTTGATTTTTATCAAGAAGAGCATAACCGTGAGATTTTATCTGTTTTGCTTGAAGAAGTAACTCCTCTTGATGAAGAGCCTATCATAGCAGATTCTTCACCTATAGCGGAGAAGATCATTGTTTTTACAGGAACTTTGGCGCATATGTCACGCGATGAAGCAAAAGCATTGGCAGAGCGATTAGGGGCTAAAACATCTGGTTCACTTTCTAAAAAAACAGATCTTCTTGTTGCAGGACCTGGAGCGGGCTCCAAATTGGCTAAAGCTGAGGAATTAGGTGTTGAGGTTATTGATGAAGAGGCTTGGCTACAGCTAATTGAGAAACATAATGTTTAGAGGATGTTTTCTAGAAGATCGTATGCTGTTTGTATGATTATCTCTCTTACATTTTTTGGGGGATGAAATCAAAAAGGGGGATAATAGGGGCTGTTTTTTGCAAAAACAGAGCGCCATATATTTTAATATTTATTACGTTATTTAAAATAATTAACGTTGAACTTAAATATTAAACTTAAACTATTATGATGAAGAATATACAAGGTTATTATTAGTAAAATTTATAAATTATCATTGTGAAGCAAGGTAAAAATTGTAAATAAATATGCAGAATTTTTGAATCTAAACGGCGTAATAAGTTGGTTATAATGGGCGTTTTAGAAATGCGACGCGGAGGGTTACAAAATATAATGAAAATTTCTATATAGCAGAATAAGGCTATAACTCATGTGGAGATGGTGGAGGATAATTGATAAGCATGATCTTTTGCGAGTGTATCCCGTTCTGTTTCAATTTTGGAAGGCTTTTGCCGTATCGGCAAAAAAACTTGAAGTATTTCATAGAAGCATTTTTGGTGTTTGCTGATGGTAAATTCGCACTTCTCTCTTTAAAAGAGAAGGGTGTAGTGTTTTGTAGAAAGGGTAAAAGTTATAGGTTGCTTCATTTAAAGGGGCATTGTTGCTTCTTTTGCCCATTTTTTATCTTCTTCATTTAAGTAAGGTGCATTCATCTGATAAACGCGCGCATGGTAATCATTGAGCCATTGTCGTTCTTCTTGTGTCAAAAGCTCTGGAAGGATTAACCGTCGATCAATGGGGCAATGTGTGAGTGTTTCGAACGAGAGCATTTCTATATCTCCGCCATCAATTTTTTGTGCTGGCTTCACAATCATCAAATTTTCAAGACGGATACCAAAAGCGCCTTCGCGGTAATAGCCTGGCTCGTTTGAAAGAATCATACCGGAGATGAGTTCTTGGCACCCTTTGCGAGAAATATTTTGCGGTCCTTCATGGACAGAAAGATAAGATCCAACACCATGACCGGTGCCATGGGCATAATCAAAACCAGCTTTCCACAATGCAATGCGTGCAAGAGCATCAAGGTCTTGTCCTCGTGTGCCTTTTGGAAATCTGATAGTTGAAAGAGCAATCATGCCTTTGAGGACAAGCGTAAAACAGCGTTTTTCTTCTTCTCCAATATTCCCAATTGCTACGGTGCGTGTGACATCAGTCGTGCCATCACGATATTGTCCACCTGAATCAACGAGGTAAAGTTCACCGGCTTTGAGTTGTTTATTTGTTTGCGTTGTTACACGATAATGAATAATGGCACCATTTTCTCCTGCTGCTGAAATTGTATCAAAAGAAAGATCTTTAAGTTTTTCTCCCATTTCTTTTGCTGTATTTATGCGAAATTCTTCTAATTTTTGAGCAGCAGAAATTTCACTTATTGACCCTGGTATTTGTTTATCTAACCAAGAAAAAAAACGGGTTAGGGCAACACCATCGCGTAGATGCGCTTTGCGTGCGCCATTGAGTTCTGTGTCATTTTTAATGGCACGTGGTAGAGCAGCAGGATCGGTAAGTGTGATAAAAAAGCTATTTTTTTCTTCAATAACAGTTCGTAATTTTTCGCATGTTAGCTGTGGATCTAAGGCAAACACTGTCCCTTTTTGAACATACTCTTTGATCTTGGGAATAAGCTGTTCTGGTTCATATAATTTTGCATAACGTTCTAGATATTGTTTCTGTTCTACACCAAGTTTTTTGCTGTCAATGAATAAAGCTGGTGTTTTGTTAAGTGGAATGAGAGCAAAACAAAGGGAAAAAGGCGTGTTGGAAACATCATTGCCCCGTATATTGAATGTCCATGCAATGGAAGAGGGGTCTGTAAAAATAAAAGCATTTGCATGAGTTTGCTGTATATCTTTGTAAATCAAAGCGAGTTTTTCATCTGTATCGCACCCAGCATATTTGAGAGGGTGAATTGATAAGGCAGATTGTGGTAATTTTGGTTGATCATGCCAGAGCAGATCAATGGGATTATGTTGAACTTCTACAAGTTTTCCACCTGCTTTCATTTCTAATGCGTTTTTTAATGCATCGGTGGCAGCAATCGTGTGGAGCCATGGATCAAAGCCAATAGAAAGTTTTTGACCATTTTTTTCAAGCCATTGTGAGGGAGGACAAGTTATGAGATCTTCATAATTAAAAATATCAGGATCAGTTTGTTGGCGAACTTGGAGCTTATATCGCCCATCTGTAAATATGATGGCTTTGTTTTTTAAAATCAGTGCAATCCCAGCTGATCCAGTAAAGCCGGTTAACCAGCTAAGGCGTTGAGCATGAGGAGGGACATACTCTCCTTGGTGTTCATCGCACCGCGGAACAAGAAAACCATCGAGTCCAAGGTGATCGAGTTCTTTACGAAGGCAAGAAATGCGTTCTGCTGCATAAGCAGGATTTGTTGTCGCCTCAAAAGATTGATACATAACGACGTCCTTTTCTTTTATTTTATTTCAGGTGTATCGTAACCCATCCTTGCCGGTGGTATGTTTCGATATGCTTCAGTCCTTGTTTTATATAAGTCTCCAAAACATGGGCATGTTGTTCTTCAAGAATTCCAGAGAGTATAAGTGATCCCCCTTTTTGAAGTGCCGTTACCACTTCTTGCGCAAGTTCAATAAGCGGATTAGCAAGGATATTGGCAACGATGAGATCAAAAGGGGTTCGTGATGCAATTGCATCATGGGAAAAATCTGTTGCTGTAATAGCTGTAATATATTCCTTGACACCATTGAATTCGATATTGTGTTGTGCAACTTGAACAGCAATTGGGTCAATATCGGATGCAAGCACAGTAATTGGTTTGAGCATTGCTATGCCAATGGCTAGTACACCGCTCCCAGTACCAAGATCAAGGGCATTTTTTGGATTTTCGTGTTTCATGACTTTGGCAATCATTTCTAAACAACCGGCTGTTGTTCCATGATGTCCGGTGCCAAAAGCTTGATTAGCTTCAATTTCAATAGGGAGAACATTTGCTGGAATGGCGTTTCGGTTGTGACTTCCATGAAGGAAAAAAGGACCGGCTTGCACAGGTTTTAGTCCTTCTAGGCTTTTTTGTACCCAATCAATGTTGGGTAAAACTTCCATATTAATTTTATCAAAATCTATAGAAAGAATTTTGGCAAAACGTTTCAATGCGTTCTCTTGATTGTCTTGATCGACATATAGAGAAAGCTCATATACAGCATTTTGTTCATCTATCTCTGTAAGAGCAAGAGGATAACCTTCTTCGTCAAAGGCTGTTTCTATAAGGGTATAGAACCGTTCTGCTTCATTTTTAGAAGCAGTATAATAGAGGCGAATTTGTTGCGACATGCTGTTCTTTCTTTTGATCGGCTTTTTTTAGTTTAAGATGAGTTTTTTTAACCGTTCAATGGCGATTTCATCTTTTAATTCGTTATCGCTTTCTTTCGTGTCATAACGGATAACGCCAGCTAATTTTCCACCTTTTTTGAGTAAAAAAATTGCTGCTGTATGGTTATATGTATAGTTTCCATCTGTTTCAGGGACTTTTTCAGCAACGATGTTGAAAGAATTGACCATTTTATGAACTTTATCAGGATCTCCACTAATGCCAACAATTTTATTGTTAAAATTACTGAGATAATCATGGAGTACTTTTGGTGTGTCACGTTCAGGATCAACAGTCACAAACCATATACCTAATTTATCAGCTTCAGGACCAAGGGCTGTAAGCCATCGATCAAGATTCATCAGTGTGGTAGGGCAGCTTTCAGGACACATAGTGAAGCCGAAAAAAATTATTGAAGGCTTGCTTCGAACATCAGCCTCAGTAATATTTTTTCCATTAGAATCAGTGAGAGTAAAGTTATCACCTAAAGGCTTATTTGTCAGCGTATCATAACCAAAAACACCTGCAAGAAATATGATTGTCAGCCCCAAGATGCGTATTACATTTTTCATAGTTTGACTCTCTTAGATAGATCGAGAAATTGTAACATTGGCAGGTTTGTTTTGCAATGTTTGTTTCACGGTTGATTTTATTGGTTTGGTTGGTATGTCTTTCCATATCTATTGATGAAACATTGGTGAAAGATGTATGAATATTGAGAAAGATCTTCGATTTCATGAAAGTAAACCTCGTATCCATACGACAGCGCGGCTGCATGGTTGTAAATTAGGGCGCTATGTGGAAATTAATGAGCGGGTGATTTTACGGGATGTAACCGTTGGAGATTTTTCTTATTTAGAGCGTAATAGTGAGGCTATTTATAGCGATATTGGGCGTTTTTGTTCTATTGCATCTCATGTACGGATGAATGCGTTGGAGCATCCTATGGAGCGCGTTTCAACGCATAAAATAACCTATCGTCCAAACGAATATTTTCGTTATATGGCATTAGATAGTGGTTTTCGTGAAAGGCGTTGTGCAAAACGTGTTATTATTGGGCATGATGTGTGGATTGGATATGGTGCGGTTATTATGCCTGGGGTGACAATTGGTCATGGCGCTATCATTGGCGCGAACGCTGTTATAACGAAAGATGTTTTGCCATATACGATTGTCGTTGGGGTGCCTGCTAAACTGTTGCGGATGCGTTTTCCCAATCATGTGATAGAATGCCTTTTAGATATGGCTTGGTGGGATTGGCCGCTTGATAAAATTCACAACGCATTGCCTGATATGCAAAATTTGCCCATTGAAGCCTTTGTTCGTAAATGGAAATGACATTCAGAATAAAATAAAGTGGTTTCTTGAAAAAACTGATCGTGGTTTACTTGTAATTAAGCTTTGTTTACAAAATTGTCTAGTACACGCTTTTCTCCGGCTTTTTCGAACATTATTGTCAATTTATGATCGTCTATTGCTGTAATATGACCATAACCAAATTTTATGTGAAAAATCCGATCATTGACAGAAAAATCTGAAGGTGCATGAGAGATCGATTGAGAGATAACTTTCCCTTCAATATTCTTGTTTTTTTGTGCACGCTTTTGTCTTGCTGTTGCATAGTCACTATAAAAGGAATCGTGATGTTGAAAGGAAGATTTTCCATAACCACCATAGGATGTTTCCATTTCTACAACTTCTATATGTTCTTCTGGTAATTCATCTAGAAAACGGGAGGGAAGAGCAGGTTGCCAAAGTCCATGAATTCTTCGATTCGATACAAACCATATATGCAAATGTTTTTTTGCTCTTGTTAGACCTACGTAAGCAAGACGCCGTTCTTCTTCTAATCCTGAACGTCCACCTTCATCTAATGAGCGCTGGTGGGGAAAGAGTCCTTCTTCCCAACCTGGAAGAAAAATTGTTTCAAATTCAAGCCCTTTGGCTGAATGAAGTGTCATGATGTTGACTGCATCCATATTTTCATTATTTTCCGTTTCCATAACGAGTGCAACATGTTCCAAAAAACTTTGAAGATTTTCAAATTGTTCCATGGAACGAATCATTTCTTTAAGATTTTCTAGTCTTGTAGGAGCCTCTGGTGAACGATCTTCTAACCACATGGTTGTATAACCAGAATCATCAAGGACGATCTCGGCAAGTTCTCTATGAGGAGTGTCTTGAAGCATATTTTGCCAGCGGCGGAAGTTTTCAATAAGGCTTCGTAACGCACTGCGTGCCTTAGGCTTTAATTCATCTGTTTCAATGATGTCAGCGGCAGCAGAAAAGAGAGGAACAGCACGTGCACGTGCACTCTCATAAAGAATGCGCAGGGTTGCATCTCCTATGCCGCGTTTCGGTGTATTAATAACACGCTCAAAAGCTAAATCATCAGTGGGTTGAACAACAACGCGTAAATAAGCCATGGCATCACGTATTTCCATTCGCTCATAAAAACGAGGACCACCAATGACGCGATAATTAAGGCCAAGCGTTACAAAGCGATCTTCAAATTCACGCATTTGAAATGATGCGCGTACCAATATAGCCATATGATTTAATGCATGACCGGTTTGTTGTGCGCGTTCGATTTCTTCTCCAATTGCTCGTGCTTCTTCTGCCGAATCCCATGCTGAATGAATTTTTACCTTTTCTTCCTCGCTCTTTATTTGAGCAGAAAAAAGGACTTTTCCCAGTCTTTCTTCATTATGCGCAATGAGATGGGAGGCGGTTTTGAGAATATGAGATGTTGAGCGATAATTGCGTTCTAGACGAATAATTTTAGCAGAAGGAAAATCTTTTTCAAAACGTAATATGTTTTCGACTTTTGCACCACGCCATCCATAAATGGATTGATCATCATCGCCAACACAACAAAGATTAACATGTTGACCTTGAGGATGTTGGGCCAAAAGGCGAAGCCAAAGATATTGTGCTGTATTTGTATCTTGATATTCATCGACGAGAATATAACGAAATTGAGAATGATATTCGCGAAGGATATCTGGATTATGTTGGAAGATAGAGATAGAATGAAGTAGAAGGTCACCAAAATCACAAGCATTAAGATCTTTTAATCGATTTTGATAACTGTGATAAAGTTCACGTCCCATGCCATTACCAAAGGAATGAGCATCACTTTTTGAGATATGTGTTGGTGAGAGTCCTTGATTTTTCCAAGAATCAATCATCATGGCAAGGTTTCGTGCGGGCCAACGCTTATCGTCTAATCCTTCAGCTTGAATAAGTTGTTTTAAAAGTCGAAGAACATCATCGCTATCGAGAATAGTAAAGTTTCTTTTTAAATCAACAAGCTCTGCGTGACGGCGTAAAATTTTAGCTCCAGTGGAATGAAAGGTTCCAAGCCAAGGCATACCTTCAACAACTTCTCCAATAAGTTCACCAATACGTATTTTCATTTCACGTGCTGCTTTGTTGGTGAAAGTGACAGCAAGTATTTGCTGAGGAGAGGCAAGTCCAGAGCGTAAAATGTGAGAAATACGGGTTGTTAAAACGCGTGTTTTTCCTGTACCAGCACCTGCAAGAACTAAAAGAGGTCCCTCAGTATTCATAACAGCTTGTTGCTGTTCTGGATTGAGTTGTTCTAAATAGTCTGTGTTATATGATTTTTGTTCTTTTAGAGTATGGGAGAAAAAACCAGAGCTCTTCTTATCATGGTCTGGAGGGGAATCTTCTTCAAAGAAAGGTATGGTATGATCAGAAAAATTACTCATTATCTCTCTTTTGTAGTCTTTTTTTTATTGAAGTTCTAGATTAAAAAAACTTCTCTTAAAAAGTCACAACAGTTTCAGTTGAACAGACAGAAAGAGAACGTAAAAAAATAAGCACAAACATTAAAGGCTTTGGGTGAGAACGCTTTGAAGGGCATAAACGCGTAACGAAGCCGAAAGATTTACTTGTTGTGGTCTTTTGCTATCAATATCGGTAATAATAAAGGCTAAAGATTGTCCTTTTTTGCGGGCTATATCTTTTAGAATATCTAAAAATGGTGGTTCTAAAGAGACGCTTGTTGCGTGTCCATCAACGCGAACAGATATCTTTCGTGGAATGACTTTTGACCAATCGATAGAATTATTTTCGTGCATTTTTCCACCTTTATTCGTCGTTTCGCAAACGATTTTGATCAAGAAATTTTTGCATTTTTAAAGATTTTTGCTGCTCAAAATTTTTTTCAGTTTTTGTTCGTCCAAAACGATAACGATTTTGCTCAGCACAAAGAGATTTTTCTGTACGTTTTTTTTGTTTTCGAAATTGGCGAAGATTAATCAATTCAGTCATGAGAAAAATTATTTTTTCCGAAAGGAATCTAAAGAGACAACATCAGCACTTTGATTTTGTTTTGCATCGTTATTTGAAGGTTCTTTATTTGTACTGAGATTTTGTTCTTTTGTAAGCGTATTTTCTTTTTTTTGTTTGTTTGATAAGGTAATAGGCGTAGTTGAGGTATTTTCTGAATTTTCACTTTCTCCAGAGGTCAGATTTGAGGGCAGATCAAATGCTGCTTCAAATGCTGCTACAGGATCATAAAAGACCTGAATGGAAGTAAAAGGAATCACGAGCTTTTCGGTTATTTCCCTGAAAGAGAGGGTTACTTCGAAAGCTGTTTCTGAAACACTGAGATCTCTAAATTGATGTTGTAAGACGATTGTCATTTGCTCGGGATAGCGATTTTTTAGCCGAGGAGAAATTTTAACGCCTGGGGCATTTGTCAAAAAAGTTATAAAAAAATGATGATTTCCCGGAAGACCTGCTTTGGCAACTTCCGATAAAACTTTACGGATAACTCCACGAAGCGCATCCTGAACGAGAATATCGTAACGGATTTGATCTTTAACCATCGAAGTTTATTCCTTTTATTTCACGTAGCAGAATGGGGCGTATTGATATTGTGTGACAGAATATATTTTAAATTAGCAGATTTTTTCTACGATGCACCTCAATAAATCGAATAAATACGAAACTCTATGGTAAATAATGTCTGATAATGTCTGAAAGATCAATCAACAACATTTAAAAAAGTGAAGGCTTCTGTTGCCAGGTGCCTCCGAACCCCGCTTAAACCTGCGACGGTTTAAGACTTAAATTGAAACATTCACACCACCTTAAGCGGCGAGACGTGCTTCCGCATAGTTGTCATTTGCAACTACTCATTTAGCCCGATAACGGTGGTACAATGCCGAGTAAAAGAGCGATCTTTACACCCTTGTCGATCCTATTTCGCCCCCACCAAAATATAATTTTGGTTTCTTATATTTTGGTGGAGGCGCCGGGTACCGCCCCCGGGTCCAATAGGTTTATTTCACCGTCCATTTATTACCATAGCTGGTAAACCAGCCCTCCAAATATAGATGAAGAACAGTCTTAGGAAAAGGGGGGGTTGTTAATATTTTTAATCCTCTAATTATTTATGGAGCTATATGATGCGGCTGTAAAGTATAGTCCGCTCATTTTTGGAGAGGAGATGATGCAAAATGACAAATAATTTAGCAGATATTAAACTATATGATTCAAATCCCGATGAAGCAGCAGTAGAACGACTTAGCCGTCGTTTAGCTTTAGTGATGAAAAAGCAGGATGCAGCGCTTGTTGCTACATCGGATCCAAAAGAGTTAGAACGTGTTGAAAAATGGGTTCAAGATGTTTTAGAAGCCGATGAGAAGAGTGCTAAAATGGCTGTTTCAAAAGTGGCTGAGATGATGTCTGGAGAGCGTAGAAAAAGTCGTATGACTTTTTATTATCTAGTTGCTAAGCAACTTAATGCACTTCATAAAATTTAAACAATATTAAATTTGTGATAATGATAAAAAAAGCCCAATTTCTTGGGCTTTTTCGTTGATAAAAAGGGTTAATGTTTTTCATCCTCTTGGAGGTAGCCTCCTTTACGCATACTCGGGACAAAGAGAAGAGCAATGAATGCCATGATCATCACGACGGTTATATAAAAATAAAAGAGAGATTCATGACCGTACTTTTTTAATCCAAGCGCAACGTATTCAGCAGAACCACCAAATAAGGCGTTGCCAATGGCATGAGAGATGCTAACGCCTAATGCGCGTATTGAAGAGGGAAACATTGCTGATTTGACGACACCAGAGATGGATGTATACATGCTCATAATGAAGAGCAAGCCAATAATGACGGAAAAGGCAACCCATATACTATGCGTATTACCGATTATCCAGAGTCCAGGAAATGTAAAGATGACAGAGAGTACACTCCAAATGATAAGTAAAGTTTTTGTTCCAATTTTATCGGCTATGATACCAGCTATGGGTTGGAATAGGATGAAAATAAATAGTACAGCTGTCATAATCGTTGTTGCGGTATGTTTATCAAAGCCGGTGGTTGTGATCAGATATTTTTGCATATAAGTCGTAAAGGTGTAAAATGTGAGTGATCCTCCTGATGCAAAGCATGCAATTACGACAACGGCTTTTGTATGCTTGGTGAGAAGTTCCTTAAGACTGCCAGAGTGTTTGTGAGAGCGGCTTTCTTTCGTGGTTGTTTCGTGGAGAGAACGACGCAGATAAATCGCAATCACTGCCCCGAAACCACCAATTACAAAAGGAATGCGCCATCCCCATGCTTTTAACTGATCTTCAGAGAGATAAGATGCTAGAATAAATATAATGAAGCTGGCAAGAAGTTGACCTGTAATAAGGGTGGCAGATTGGAAAGAAGCAAAAAGCCCACGATGTTTTTTGAGGGCAACTTCGCTCATATAAGTGGCTGCTGTACCATATTCACCACCTGCTGAAAGTCCTTGCATCATCCGAGCTAAAAGTAAAAGGATTGCTGATGTTACTCCTAAGGTTTCATAGGTGGGAAGTATGGCGATGAAAAAAGAGCCACCACACATCATAAAAATGGATATAAGCATCGAGCGTTTACGTCCATAACGATCGGCGACAAACCCTAAAAACCAAGCTCCAATAGGGCGCATAAGAAAGCCAATAAAAAACACACCTGCGGTTTTTAACAGTGGCGTAATCGTATCACCATCGGAGGGAAAGAATTGTGATGCAAAATAAATTGATGCAAATGAGTACACGTAAAAATCATACCATTCTACGAGATTTCCTGATGCGCTTGCTATAATAGCAAAAACACGTTTTCTTGCATCCTGTGATGCTGAAGTTGTTTCATTTTTCATGAATTGTTCCCCTTTTGGATTTGTAGTTCATATTTTCTAAACATAATTGTTTATGATTTCCAGAAAAATTCAATGGTATTATAACAATTTCTTAGGGAAACTCTTTAAGATGATTTATTAGAGTTATGTTGTTATTCGTTTTAAGATTTTTACTTGTGTTATAGAATAAAAAGTTATTACGTTGCATTTAAAGGGAGAGAACATTGAAAAGTAGATCAAGATACTTAAACTTTATGAGAAGAATGCAATTATTGGAATCATACCGGAAGATCATAGAAGAGATGGTCTTTATGAGCAGAAAGCCCAAAAACTGAAAATATTTCAAAAAGCTTAAGTAATGTAAAAGGGGATTTTTGTGTCCTTGCTTATCTTGTTGTATCACCACACATCATTATTTAGGAGGGGGAGGTAAGGCTCAGATAAGGTTTTCTGTATGAGGTATTTTTCAGATATCATGATAAATATTTAGGGTAGGGCTTGCCTATAGAATCTTATCAAGTAAATTACATAAAGAGGGCAGTAACTATAGACAATTTAAGAGAAACTGAGTTGTTTGTAAGACGAATGCGGGGCGGGCTTTTCGTTCTTTATTAGGGTGGAGAGGAGATCAAAAAAACCCAATTTCTTGGGCTTTTTTTATCCAGAAAATAAGTTTAATGAAGTCTATCGTCTTTATTGAGATATCCTCCTTTATCTATATCGGGCATAAGAAGAATAGAGATGAGTGCAATGACCATCATACCAACGATGTAAAAAAAGAAAACAGATTCGTATCCCATATTTTTTAATCCAAGCGCTACATATTCAGCAGAACCGCCAAAGAGTGCGTTGCCAATGGCAAAAGCAAATCCAACACCAATTGCTCGGATTGAAGCAGGGAACAATTCTGCTTTTATGATACCAGCAATGGACGTATAAAAACTCATAACACAGAGTATTCCAATAATAATTAAGAGTGCTGTCCATGGATTATGGGCATTACCGATCATTTTAAGTACAGGAATGGTGCAGATAATGGATAATGCCCCCCAACTAATGAGTGAAGCTCTTGCTCCAATTTTATCGGCTAGGGAACCAAAAAGAGGTTGGAGTAGCACAAAAACAAAGAGGGCGGCAGTCATTATCGTTGTTGCGGTTTGTTTATCAAAGCCCGTGGTTGTGATCAGATATTTTTGCATATAAGTGGTGTATGTATAAAATGTGAGAGATCCACCAGCTGTAAAGCCAACAACCAAAAAGAAAGCTTTTTTATGATTGCGAAAAAGTTCTTTAAGACTACCAGCGTGTTGTTCAGAGCGGCTTTTGTGGGTTGTTGTTTCATGGAGCAAACTACGCAGATAAATTGCAACGATTGCTCCAAAGCCACCAATGACAAAGGGAATACGCCATCCCCATGCTTTTAACTGATCCTCGTTAAGGTAAATGGCTAAAATAAATATTATAAAACTTGCGAGAAGTTGACCTGAGATCGTTGTTGCATATTGAAAAGAAGCAAAGAGCCCGCGACGATTTTTGGGTGCAACTTCGCTCATATAAGTTGCTGCTGTACCATATTCACCGCCAACGGAAAGTCCTTGAAACATACGGACTAAAAGGAGAAGAAACGCTGCTGTTATTCCCAAGGTTTTATAAGTGGGAAGTATGGCAATGAGAAAAGAGCCACCACACATCATAAAAACAGAAATAAGCATTGAGCGTTTACGTCCATAACGATCCGCAATGTATCCAAAGAGCCATGCTCCAATTGGACGCATAAGAAAGCCAATAAAAAAGATTCCTGCCGTTTTTAACAGTTGTGTAACAATATCTTCATCTTCAGGAAAAAATTGTGATGCAAAATAAACCGATGCAAAGGAGTAAGCATAAAAGTCGTACCATTCTACCAGATTTCCTGATGCGCTGGATATGATAGCAAAAATACGTTTCCTTGTATCATGTGGATCTAAAGTTGTTTGATTATTCATGAAGTATTCCCCTTTTAGATTTATAACTTTTCTTCTTTTTAAAGCTATTTACGATGTGCATTATAAAAACGCCATTGTATCATGATAATTTTTTAGGGAAACATAAAGATTTTTTCTAGAGCTATCAGTGGTGTTTTGGGCTCATGGTGTTGTTACATTGCGTAAATCATACGCTTTTTACTATCCTTAAGGAAATATTATTTTTTGTTTGATTGTGAATTATTTGCATATGCAGAGTGTTTATGAAGATATGATACTCTTTAGTTTATATGCTTGATGTTGTTTCGTAAAATGATGTTATTGACTATTTCATGCGAGGTTGGTGTATCTGTTAAAATACTTTTTATGAATGAGCTTAAGTGTTAAGGGGGAGTACAATATTAAGAGTTCGTCAAAAGTATAATGATAGCGGCTTGCACTTTTATTAAGTGTAAAGAGAGTAATGTTCATGTTTATATTTTACGGGGCTTTTACGTTATGTCATTCACGGGTGCCGTTGTGAAATGGAGTTGGATGCATTGAGAAATGTTTCTCAAAAAAGTGTGCGAATTCATAATATAATGGTATTTTCTATTTTCATGAAAGAATTTGTTTTGCATGAGGGGTACCATTAAGAATGTATTAAACAAAATCATGAGTGTAATCTTTATTATTGATAAAATTATCTTGAAAGATAATCACTTTTCTTCGATTTTGAGTGGGCATGGGAATATTAAAATAAATCAAACGTTTTTTATCTTCAGTGAATTAAATTCAGCTAAAGAAGTATTTATTACATAATAATATGAAGCCATTTATTTTTATAAGCGGCGTGTGCAGGAGGGAACATTGCTTCTTTAGAGTGTTTGAAGGGATAAAAAATTGTGAGCTTTAAACTTCTATCGGAAAGAATATAAAAAAAGCCCAGTACTCTGGGCTTTTTTGTTAAAATTCTTGTTTGTTAACATTAAAGGTTAATGAATATCGTCTCCTTGTAAATACCCTTTTTTGCGAGCATCTGGCATTAAGAAAACAGCAATGAATGCAATAATCATCATGCCGGTTATATAAAAATAGAAGACAGATTCATATCCAAGATCTTTTAATCCAAGTGCGACATATTCAGCAGAACCGCCAAACAGTGCGTTGGCAATAGCATAAGAGAGCCCAACTCCTATTGCTCGTACTGAAGCAGGAAACATTTCTGATTTTACAATGCCAGAGATAGATGTATAAAAGCTCATAATGCAGAGCATTCCAGTAATGACTGATAAAGCAATCCATGTACTATCGGTACTACCAATCATATTAAGTCCAGGAATGGTAAAGATAATAGATAAGACACTCCAAATAAGGAGTGAAGTTCTTGTTCCAATTTTATCTGCAAGAGCACCAAAGAGGGGTTGGAGTAACATGAAAACAAAGAGTGCAGCTGTCATGATTGTTGTGGCTGTATGTTTATCAAAGCCAGTGGTTGTGATCAGATATTTCTGCATGTAAGTCGTATAGGTGTAGAATGTGAGCGATCCTCCAGCTGTAAAGCCAATAACCAGAAAGAAAGCTTTTCGGTGGTTACTCAGAAGTCCCCTAATACTACCAGCTTGTGCACTAGAACGACTTTCTTTGGTCGTTGTCTCATGGAGTGTGCGGCGTAGATAAATCGCAACAATTGCGCCGCATCCACCAATGGCAAATGGAATACGCCAGCCCCACGCTTTTAGCTGATCTTCGGTGAGATAAAGCGCTAAAATGAATATAACGAGACTGGCGAGAAGTTGACCACCAATCAGTGTGGTATATTGGAAAGAGCTAAAAAATCCGCGGCGATTTTTGAGGGCGATTTCGCTCATATAAGTTGCTGTTGTACCATATTCACCACCGACAGAAAGCCCCTGAAGCATTCTGAGTAAAAGTAAAAGAATTCCTGCTGCCATTCCAATGGTTTCATAGGTAGGAAGTAGGGCGATTAAGAACGAACCACCACACATCATAAAAACAGAGATAAGCATTGAGCGTTTGCGTCCGTAACGATCGGCAATGAAGCCAAAAAGCCATCCGCCGATTGGGCGCATAAGAAAACCAATAGCAAAAACACCCGCCGCTTTTAAAAGTTGCGTAACGTCATTGCCATCTGAGGGAAAGAATTGTGATGCAAAATAAATAGATGTAAAGGAATAAACATAAAAGTCATACCATTCTACTAGATTACCTGATGCACTGGACACGATAGCCCAGATACGTTTTCTTGTATCATGTGGTTTTAAAGCTTCTTGTTTTTCCATAGTCGATCCCTTTATTTGATGTTCATCCATCTTTGTTCATTTATGTCATTTTTTTAGAAGCTGTCTATAGTATTTTATCTTTTGCATCAAAAATTTAGTTAGATCATGATAATTTCTTGTGTAAGATGTTTTTGGAAAAAGATTTGAATTATGTTTGTACGGATTTTACAGTTTTTATTTTCTATAATAAGAAGAATCGGACATAATACCCTCATGAAATCATATCTTGCTCTTTTATCTCATGTTTTAAATCAGGGTATTGATCGGACAGATCGAACGGGTGTTGGAACGCGATCTATCTTTGGGTATCAGATGCGTTTTGATTTACAAGCAGGATTTCCGTTGTTGACAACAAAGAAACTACACTTACGTTCAATTATTTATGAACTTTTGTGGTTTCTTAAAGGCGATACAAATATCGCTTGGTTGAAAGAGCATGGTGTGTCAATTTGGGACGAGTGGGCTGATGAAAAGGGAAATCTTGGTCCTGTTTATGGTTATCAGTGGCGTTCTTGGCCCGCTCCTGATGGACGCCATATTGATCAAATTAACAATCTTTTAACGATGATTAAGGAAACGCCAGATTCTCGTCGCTTGATTGTATCAGCTTGGAATCCTGCATTAATAGAGGAAATGGCGTTGCCTCCGTGTCATTGTCTTTTTCAATTTTACATTGCGGAGGGGAAATTATCTTGTCAACTTTATCAGCGTTCGGCGGATATTTTCTTAGGTGTTCCATTCAATATTGCATCCTACGCATTGCTAACGATGATGATTGCGCAAGTAAGCGGTCTTAAAGTAGGCGATTTTATTCATACTCTGGGAGATGCTCATCTTTATTCTAATCATTTTGAACAGGCAAAATATCAATTGTCTCGTATACCAAATGCTTTGCCATGTATGCGCATAAATCCAGCGGTAACAGATCTTTTTTCTTTTCAATTTGAGGATTTTGAGTTGCTTAATTATGAAGCACAACCCCATATTAAAGCGCCGGTAGCAATATGACGATTTCCATTTGTTTAATTGCTGCTGTTGCAGAAAATGGTGTTATCGGTCGTGAAGGTGCCATGCCGTGGCATTTATCGACGGATTTGCAACGCTTTAAAGCTTTGACGTTGCGTAAGCCCATTATTATGGGAAGAAAAACTTGGGATTCTATTAGGAGACCTTTACCAGGGCGTACAAATATCGTCATTACGCGTGATTGTACCTTTTGTGCTGAGGGGGCTGTTGTTGCTCACTCTTTATCGCAAGCTTGTTCTCTTGCAACAAGCGTTGCTTCTCAAAATGATGTAGAGGAAATTTTTATTATTGGTGGTGGTGCAATTTTTCAACAAGGGTTGCATATGGCTGATAAAATATTTCTTACAGAAGTTTTAGCTTCTATAGAAGGTGATAGTTTTTTTCCTGTTTTTGATAAAGAAAAGTGGACTATTGTGCAAACACAAGATATTCCAAAAGGGGATAAAGATAGTCATCCGACACGTTTTGTTGTTTATGAGCGGAAATAATTTTTTGTAATATGAAGTGGAAGGGTTTATCAGTTGTATTGTAATGAGGTAAGAGACACCCTATAAGATCAAGCAAATGGTTGGTGTTCGAGTAGTGGTAATCAGTTAAAGAGGTGATAATGCCCTGGACAAATCAAAATGGTGGTGGCCCGTGGAGTGGCGATAAAAACAGTGGTGACAAAAAAACACCAGCTAAGAATCTCTTTGGTTCTGGTGGCGGTAATGGTGGCGAAAATGGTCCTAATCTTAATGAAATTTTGCGCAAAGGGCAGGATCAGTTTAAACAATTCGGGAGAAGCAGTTTTTCTGTTTTATTCCTTCTGCTTATTGTGTTTTTTTGGCTATACCAGTCAATTTATATTGTTCAGCAAAATGAACAAGCGGTAGAGTTGCGCTTTGGCATCCCTAAAGAAGGCATTATTGGTGATGGGTTGCATTTTCATTTTTGGCCAATTGAGACCTATATGAAAGTACCTTTAACGGAAAAAACAATCGCGATTGGTGGGAAGCCCGGTCAGGCGCAACAAAGTGATGGTTTAATGCTTTCGAGTGATCAAAATATCGTTAATGTTAATTTTTCCGTTTATTATCGGATTTCATACCCTAGTCAGTTTTTATTCAATGTGAATGATCAAGAGGGAACTGTCCGCCAAGTTGCTGAGAGTGCAATGCGTGAGGTCATTGGTTCGCGGCCGGTTGATGATGTTTTACGTGACAAGAAAGAAGAAGTTGCTAATGACGTTAGAAAGATTATCCAGTTGACTGTGGATAAATATCAACTTGGTGTCGAAATAAGCCGTGTTTCTATCAGTGAAGCTGCTCCTCCGACAAAGGTTGCTGCTGCGTTTAATTCTGTTCAGCAGGCGGAGCAGGAACGTGGAAGAATGATTGAAGAGGGGAATCGTGTGCGTTTTACGAAAATTGGTTTAGCAAATGGTGAAGCTTCACGCACACGGGAAATCGCAAAAGGTGAAAAGGCACAAATGGTTGAAGAGGCAACAGGGCGTGCTGAACGTTTTCAGGCGATAGCTCGAGAGGCTGCGATTTCACCAGAAGCTGCTCGCTACCGTCTCTATATGGAGACGATGGGGCGGATTCTTTCTTCACCAAATAAGCTGGTTCTTGATCAGGTAAATTCTCCAGCGGTGCCTTATTTACCTTTGAATGAATTGTTGCGTAGCAAGTCATCGGAAAAAGTAAAGGCAACAGCAGCGCGTCCTGCGTTACTCTTAGATTCTCGTATTTCTGGAGGAGATTAATTATGCAGCAATCTCGCTTTTTGTTTGTTTTTAGTGCTATAGTGTTTGTTTTGATGATTTTGTGGATGTCCGTATTTATCGTCTATCCTCGTCAACAAGTAGCAATTAAGCGTTTTGGACAAATTGTTCAGGTAGAATCTAATCCTGGAATCTATTTCAAGGCGCCCTTTATCGATAAGATGATCATTGTTGATAATCGGTTATTGCGTTACGATGTTCCTACACAATCTGTACAGGTTCGTGGTGGTGCGTATTATGAGGTGGATGCGTTCTTTATTTACCGTATTACAGATCCTAAGTTGTTTTTACAGCGCATTGCTTCTGGGCGTCCACAAATTGCGGCACGTGAAAACCTTGCACCACGGTTTATTGACGCTTTGCGTGCTGTTTATGGTAAGCGAGAATTTAAAGCAGCCTTATCGGATGAACGAGGCGCGATGATGGCTGAAGTACAGAAGCAATTTTCTGTAGATGCAGGTTCGTTGGGTATTGCCATTGTTGATGTGCGTATTCGTAAAACCGATTTGACTGATGCTGTTTCAGAAGATGTCTATCGGCAAATGGCAGCTGAACGTGAAGCTGCTGCGGAAAATATCCGGGCTCGTGGTCAGCAGGAGCGAGATCGTATTGTGGCAGAAGCTAATCGTGAATATGAAGAAATTGTAGCAGCTGCAAAGCGTGATGCTGAAATTACCCGTGGTGAAGGTCAAGCTGAAAGTATTCGTCTTTTATTGAATGCGAGGGAGGCTAATCCGTCTTTTTACGATTTTTGGTTGGCGATGGAACAATACAAGAATTTAGAGAAAACACCGATGGTGATTTCTCCAAATGAGGATTTCTTTTTCTATTTTCGTAATCCGCCGCAGGCAAATAAAGCATTCTTACCGACAATGAATACTGGCCTCAGTAAAACTGATCCAAAATCGGGAGAGAATAGATAAAATAATGGATTGCAGATACGAGATTTTGCATGAAAAGAATGATCTGTGACCATTTTCTTTTATGGTAAAAGTGGTAGAGAGTATCGAGCCGTGCTGGTTTTACGTAGATAAATTTAGTGGGGCTCTTTGCATCTTTGATTAAAGGCATGTCATGGATAGAAGTGTCGTGAGTAAAAATACGTTTTTAAAGTTTTTTATCACAAGAGTTGTTTTTTGTGTGACTTTGTTTCTATCAGGATCAGTGAGTTTGTCTTGGGGAGCCGAGACAAGCAAGGCATTGCTTTCTATTCCTGATTTAGCTTCTGAGCTTTTGGAAACAGTTGTGAATATTTCCACGGCGCAGACTGTTGAAGGAACAGAACAGGATGCAAACACCTCGGTACCCGTTATCCCAAAAGATTCATTGCTGGAGGAATATTTCAGTGATTTTTTTACACCCAAGGATGGTCAAAAAGATAGTCAATTTCAAAAGGTGCGTTCTTTAGGGTCTGGTTTTGTGATTGATGCGCAAAAAGGGATTATTGTTACAAATTATCATGTTATTGTAGATGCTGATGATATTGAAGTTAATTTTACGGATGGTACAAAATTAAAGGCAAAGCTTCTTGGAAAGGATAGCAAAACTGATTTGGCGTTGCTTCAAGTCGATGCAGGAAGTAAAAAATTAAAAGCTGTGCGTTTTGGTGACTCAGAAAAAGCACGTATTGGTGACTGGGTTATGGCTATTGGTAATCCTTATGGTTTTGGTGGAAGTGTGACGGTTGGTATTATTTCTGCACGTAACCGTGATCTTAATGCTGGTCCCTATGATAATTTTATTCAAACAGATGCAGCAATTAATCGGGGAAATTCTGGTGGGCCGTTATTTGATAGAAATGGTGAAGTCATTGGCATTAATACAGCAATTGTTTCACCTTCGGGAGGATCTATCGGTATTGGATTTGCTATTCCATCGGATATGGCTCTTTCTGTTATTAATCAATTGCGTGATTTTGGAGAAATAAGGCGTGGTTGGTTGGCTATTCGTATTCAGCCGGTAACAGAGGATATTGCAAAAAGTTTAAAATTGGACAATGCTGTGGGAGCATTGGTGGCTGGTAAAATAGAACAGACGGAAGAAAATAATGTAGATAATAGCCAGTTACAAACTGGAGATGTTATTCTTTCCTTTGGTAATTCCAAAATTAAGCATGCACGTGATTTGCCGCGTTTAGTTGCAGAAAGTTCAGAAGGAAAAGTGGTGGACGTTACTATTTTACGCAATGGGCAAGAAGCAACAGTAAAAGTTAAGCTTGGACGTTTGATTGAAACAGATCCAAATGAAGATACAGAAGAAGTTGATGATAAAAAAAATCAAGATCTGTCGAAAAACGTGACAATGCAATTTATGGGAATGACGTTATCTGAACTGACAGAGGATTTGCGTCATCGTTATTCAATTTCAGACAAACTTCGAGGACTAGTGGTGACATCTGTTGCACAAAATAGTGCAGCGGATAAAAAGCGTATTCGCGTTGGTGAAGTGATTGTTGATATCAATCAGAGTTCTATCACAACAATTGATGAGGCTAAAAAACGTATTCATAAATTACGTGAAGCTGGACGCAAAAATGCTCTATTTATTGTAGCGCGTCCAGATGGAGAGTTACGGTTCGTAACGCTCCTAATGGATTGATCCTTAAAAAATTATTTTTTTGTTTTTTATTAGCCTTAGTAATGGGATATTTTGCAAGTCAGGCATGTGATGTCCAATGTTTCTCAAGCTCATTTCATGATAGAGAGCATGGGGTGTGCAATATAAAATCTATTGGAAATCGTCATATCTTTATGCTGGATATCAAAGTATAAATTGGTGCCATCATAGTATTTTTCAGTTCTCAATATTGTAACAGTCTAGACTTTGAAATGCTGCATAAGAGATATTGGTACACCTTTCTTAAGTCTATTTTTATCTCTGCTTGTGATGCGCAAGTAAATGGTATTGATATGATGCTTTATGAGGCTCTTATTATAAACCGGCGTAGCATGCTATTTTTATAGGAAAAAATAAAGCTGTTTGATTGTATAGGTTAAGTTCAGTATTATTTTTATAAATGATGACAAAGAGTATGTTTTTAATGGCCTTAACGGACAGAATTATTATAGCTGTGGTTTGTTATTGAATTATGATAGCAAAAAATGCTTGGAAATTCCTTTGGTGTTGTTATTAAGTCTATTTTTTCTTTTTTATAAGTTTCATAGGATTTTCTTTGTATTGAAGAGAATTTGTGTTCGTATTTTTGTTTGAAGTATTTACTCTATGATAATGGAGAGAAAATACAGGAAGGCTTTGGGGGTGTCTGCATGTTGCAATAAGTTATTGATTGGGAGAAATTGCTATTCATGGCACAAAGAACAGTTACATTAATAGCGGGGCCAACGGCAAGTGGGAAGTCAGAACTTGCCTTGCAAATGGCTCAAGAAAAGAATGCTCTCATTATTAATACTGATTCAATGCAGGTTTATGATGTTTTAAATATTTTAACGGCACGGCCGGGGGAGGCTGATACCGCGATTGTTCCCCATTATCTTTATGGTCATGTGAGTCCTACTTTGAATTATTCAGTAGGGCAATGGTTGTGTGATGTCGAGAAGCTATTGGCTACTTTTTCTTTAAGATCAGTTATTTTTGTTGGTGGGACAGGACTTTATTTTCGTGCTCTTTTAGAGGGGATTTCGGAAATCCCTCATGTTCCAAATGTTGTGCGGCAGAAGTGGCGTTTGCTGCTTGATCAAGAGGGACCTGAAAGTCTTTATCGCCAGTTGTTGCAGATTGATGCTGTTGTTGCTGAAAAAATTTCTTCGCACGATAGACAGCGTATTGTACGTGCTTTGGAAGTTTATGATGCAACCGGTAAGACGCTCAGTTGGTGGCAGAAACAAAAAACAACACCTATCATTGCGCCGAATTTGACCGAAAAAATTCTTCTCATACCACCACGTTCTCTGCTTTATGAACGTATTCATAAACGCTTGGATTCTATGATTGAAAGAGGAGCTTTAGAAGAAGTGGTGGCTATGAAAAAACTTAAACTTTCCCCTTCTTTACCAGCAATGAAGGCTATTGGTATACCTGAATTTATGGCTTATTTGGATGGATATAGAAGCTTTGAGAATGCTCTTGAAGCGGTAAAAATACAAACGAGGAGATATGCAAAAAGACAAATGACATGGTTTCGTAATCAATTTGATGAAGAATGGATGCTTACTTTTTGATACAAGAGTTAGAGCTTTGCAAAGAAACTTATCGAAAGATAAAAGATAATTCGTGAAAAAGAAATTTTTTAGAAAATATAATTTTTTATTGACGAATGGTATCAATGGAATTAGAAATCTTTCTACAAGGAATTTTTTATATATTTTATACGTTGGAATAATGGGGGTAATCATACAGTATGTGTTGTGTAATGGGCTCCTTTGGGGGCTTTTTTTATGGGCTCCGTTAGGGGCTTTTTTATTGTCCTATAAAGTAGGTGAGTGGGAAAAATGAGAAATGATCCAAGAAAGCAAGAGAGTGCAGATGGAAAAATAATGTCGGGCGCTGAAATAGTGGTTCAAGCTCTTATAGATCAAGGCGTTGAACATATTTTTGGTTATCCTGGTGGGGCTGTTTTGCCTATTTTTGATGTTCTTTATCACCAAGATACACTCCAGCATATTTTGGTGCGCCATGAACAAGCCGCAGGGCATGCAGCTGAAGGCTATGCACGCAGCACAGGGAAGGTAGGGGTTATGCTTGTGACTTCTGGTCCAGGGGCAACGAATGCTGTTACACCTTTGCAAGATGCTCTTATGGATTCGATACCTCTTATTTGTTTTTCTGGGCAGGTGTCAACAACGGTGATTGGAACAAATGCTTTTCAAGAGGCTGATACAGTTGGAATTACAAAGCCTTGTACGAAGCGTAATTGGCTGGTTAAAAATGTCAATGATCTTGCGGCTATTATTCATGAAGCTTTTTTTCTTGCTCAATCAGGTCGTCCTGGGCCGGTTTTGATTGATATTCCTAAGGATGTTCAATTTGCTTCAGGATTTTATAGAGCACCTCAAGTTCAGGAGTCTTTACATTCTTTTCCATCGTTGAAAGGGAATACTAAGGCTATTGAATCTGCCGTTTCTCTTTTAGTTGAGGCAAAACGCCCTATTATTTATTCTGGTGGTGGTGTTATTTCATCGGGGATGAAAGCTATACAGCTTTTACGTAATTTGGTTCAATTGGGGGATTTTCCGATTACTTCAACATTAATGGGACTTGGTGCTTATCCTGCTTCCGGTAAAAATTGGCTTGGAATGCTTGGAATGCATGGAACCTATGAGGCTAATATGGCCATGCATGATTGTGATGTCATGTTAGCTGTTGGAGCACGATTTGATGATCGTATCACCGGGCGCCTTGATGCATTTGCACCTCATGCGCGTATTATTCATATTGATATTGACCCTTCTTCTATCAATAAAATTGTAAAAGCAGAAGTTCCAATTATTGGTGATGTGGCTTGTGTTTTAGGAGATATGACGCAACTCTTAAAGATACAGCAACCAGCGTTTAATAGTGAAGTCCGTGAGGCGTGGTGGACGCAAATTAACCGTTGGAAAGCTCGTAATTCATTGGCATATGCGGAGAAAAAAGATGTCATTATGCCGCAATATGCTCTTGAACGGCTGTATGCTTTTACCAAAGATGCGAATGCTTATATTACAACGGATGTCGGGCAGCATCAGATGTGGGCAGCGCAGTATTATCATTTTGATGAACCAAAACATTGGATGACTTCTGGTGGTCTTGGAACGATGGGGTATGGTTTACCTGCTGCTATAGGTGTTCAAATAGCGCATCCTGATGCGCTTGTTGTGTGTATTTCTGGTGATGCCTCCATTCAGATGAATATTCAAGAGCTTGCAACAGCTATTCAGCATGACGCACCGGTGAAAATTTTTATTTTAAATAATCAGTATATGGGAATGGTCCGCCAGTGGCAGCAATTGCTGCATGGTAATCGTCTTTCTCATTCTTATACGGAATCTATGCCTGACTTTGTGAAATTGGCACAAGCTTATGGAGCCGTGGGAATTCATTGTTCAAAACCCGATGAACTTGATGATAAAATTCAGCAGATGATTGACTGTGATAAGCCTGTTCTTTTTGATTGTCGTGTTTATCATTTAGAAAACTGTTTTCCTATGATCCCATCGGGATGTGCTCATAATGAGATGTTATTACCCGATGAGGCAAGCGAAGAAGCTATTGCAAATGCTATTTCTTCCGAGGGAAAGATTCTTGTATAAAATGAATATGTTAACAAAATGGTGAAGGATGGTGATGATGAAGTCTTTGGAGTCTTCATCTCTGTCTCTTCTTTGTGGAGAGTTCCTATTATCCTTAGAGCTCATTTTATGATTTTCATTCTTTGTTTAAAGACATGGGGTGTATTATTATTTTTTCATCTAAAAAATGTTATAAGTCGTGTGCACAATTATGTTTGAATTTATTTGTACGCGATGTTTGTTTTTTTAATTCATATGTTCACATTAATAGCTATTTCGTTGCATTTTTTAGATAATACATTGAATTATCTGTTATAAATTAATTATGTTGTCTCATATATGAATGATTTCATCGTGCAAGAAAAAAAGCCACAGTGCTTGAAGGGTGCAACCATGCAAGCCGTTATGCCTATGAAAACAATAGAAAAGTTTGTTACTATGTTTTGGTTTTGCATTATGAAATTACTCCAAATAGCTCTTTCAGGGGCTTGATAGGAAAATCCCCCTAGCGGTTTAAAAGGAAGGGAAAAAATAACAAAAATCAAATGCAGCCATAGAAAACCAATAGGTCACCATAGCTTATAATCAGGTATGATTATGCGGGAGAAACCTATACATATGAGATGTATCGTCAATATATAAACCAGAATAATACTCAACATCATATCATTATCAGGATATTAACATTGAAAATTAAATACTCTTTCTTTTATTTGTTCTATATATCTATGATTCCATAAATCTGCAGACATAAACACTCTTTGAATCCACCGCATTGGATTTTTATAACGATCAAATGATCCAAAAAATTTATCTCTAGAGTGTAGGGCCCTTCTGTTATCAATGTATAATAATCTTCCTGGTTGTACATCAATTCCAAAAGATACAGCCTTAATAGCTTCATAAAAATGATCTGAAGCTTTCTTGGCTTTTTTTGACTGTGGCTCTAACATGCCTGGATAAAAAACAGCGCTGATATCTGGGAATTCACCGTCCCCTTGAACGAGGGGCACTTTACTTGTAGAAGTTACCCCATTTTTTCTCCATCTATAGGGAACATTAATTATATATAAATTATCCCTTAAGCTCCTCAAATCCTCCTCACTTAAAAGTTTTAAGGCTAGACGTGCATCAGATATTCTCGTTAACGGGCCATCAACGCCATTGCGAATACCAGATAAAAGTATCACCTTTAGGAGATAAATTTAAATCCGTTATAAATTTTAGTGCAGCATTTTCATATGAAAATCTAACTCAACTTCAGATCCTAATTCTGTATAATCTTTTTTATTATCCTCTAAAGGAACTAGGTTATTTACTATATATTCGCCTTCAAACTTAATTGAATAAGGCTCTCGGATCAATAAAGAAAACATCATAATTAAATTTTCGCTAATATAGCCACTTTTACAAGACGCATCTAAATTGTAAGGATTAGGTGACATATTAATTTGTCTATCAACAGGAAGGTTTTCAAAGATTAAATATGGTCTAGGGGTAATAGACACCTTTTGGTTCATAAGAATTGTCAATATTCTATGTGGTAGCAGCGAAAATGCTATTTTTTTAACTCAACCGAATATTCAATACCACCGTATGGATCATAAATAACATGGTCTAAAGCCTCTCAAAGTTTGTCTCTTTCGACATTGCTCAACTAAAAAGTATTTTCCATTTATCATTATAATTTTCCCCAATTATATTTCCCTACTTTTTTATTAAGAAAAGTGAAAAAACAATAATTAAAATCAGCATGTTAGTAAATAAGTTTCTGTAAAATCTTAGATTAATCCAAATAATGGTGGAGCAGTAATAATTGCGATTTGATTTACAGATATTGCTAAACCCAGAATTCAATAATTTTAAATAAAATAAATGAGTTATTGCGATATGGGGGAAATTTATCATTATTGATTCCATTAATGTTTTTTATAGCATTATCCCTCATCTTTTTGAAGCTTTTTTATCGCCTCTATAGCTAACCTTTTGCGATCTGCGCTCTTTGTGTAAAGAGATGCCATGTTGTCGTCGGTCCATCCAAAAATTGCTTTGAGTTGTGATACTGTTGCACCAGAGTTAGCTGCGCGTGTTGCTGCTAATTTTCTTAAGCCATGTGCTGATTTTTTGATTCCAGCAGCATTACAAGCGTCTCTAAATGTATCGCCAAAGCTTTCTTTGGAGAGTTTTTGATTAGTTTTACTACAGATGAATGTTTCTACTCCAATAGGACCAGTTTCAAGCGTTTTGGCTAATTCCGGTAAAATAGGTAGAAAGACATCTGTTTGGAATTTACTTTTCTCTGTTTTGAGATGAATAATATTGTCTTTGACATCTTTCCAGCCAATGCGAACCGCATCACCACGACGTAAGCCCGTATACAAAAGGACATCAATCCAAACGCGTTCATGGGTACCATGGGACCATCTTTGATAATATTTCTCAACATCTTCTTCTGTCCAAACAGGAAAGCCGCTTTTATTTTTAAGAGGAGGTTTTTTGACCCCTAAAGTCGGATTGTTTTCCAAAAGACCTTGATCAATTGCCCAATTAAAAAGCCCATTAAGGGCTTTCAGAAAGTTTCTAGCCATTGCTGGTGTTTCTTTGCGCCGTTCAACACCGGCTATGATATGTTTCTTTTCAATTGCTTGGTATGGAATATTTCCTATGGAGTCGCATATCTTCATAAGAATGTATTCTTTTTGTTTCTTTGTAGTATTAGAGTAGCTATGCCAATTAGAGCTGTTAAAGTATTGTTTAAGCAGCCATGCAAATGACCCTTCAACAAGTTTACCGGTTTTTGATTTANGCCAATTAGAGCTGTTAAAGTATTGTTTAAGCAGCCATGCAAATGACCCTTCAACAAGTTTACCGGTTTTTGATTTAGGAAGTATAAGCCCTTGTAACTCGGCAAGTGCGCTTTTGTAGTTATCAACAAACTCTTGCGTTCCATAGGTACCGCGGATTCTAATACGTGGTCCATGACCAATACGTACATACCATACAATTTTGCCATGTTGAGTAATTTGTTTAACGAGA